>JAESQB010000065.1 GCA_016765375.1 Flavobacteriaceae bacterium
AAGATCACTTTAGAAAAAAAGGAGTAATTTTTTTTCGCTATTTTTAAATCAGAATATTAGTACTCCTCTTTTTAAACGAATAGAAATATGACCGATCAAGAAAAAATAAAATGGTAAGAAGATGAAATAAAAAGACTTCAAAAAGCGCTTGAAATTCAATAAAAACAAAACGATCGAACAAAACGACAACATGGGTGGGTTTTAAAAAGAATAGGCACATTAATTTTACGACCTCGTTTAAAAACCAGTATTAAAAAAAAACGCTTACCGAGTNTAATACCAACAAAACCGTTTCTCTAGATACCGCCGCCGATTTGAGTAATACCAATTTAAAAGGCAATAACTTTTATCAGGCCAATTTAAGTCATGCCAATTTTTGGGAGGCTAATCTGCAAGATGCCGACTTGAGAAAGGCTATTTTAACCAATGCCGATTTAAGTGAAATTAAATCCTTAGACAGTGTGAAAATAGCGCGATTGGATTGGCTTAGTTATATTAAAGATAAACTTGAACTGGAAGGCGCTAATAAAATAGCCAAAGACTATAAGGTGGATAGCGTTTATTATTTTAAAGGATCTACTAAAAAAGAGCTCATACTCTTAAAAAAAGGATCTTGGCCTTTTTGAAATGGTTTTAGTCTAAAAATAACAATAATCTAACCTAATATACTTTAGAGGTGCCCTTCAATTTCTTATCTTTACAACATGAGGCTAATGCTGTGTATTTTATGGTTTTGTTTGAGTTTTTCCGGTTTTGGACAAAACGAACAATTGGCTAAAAATTACACTAAAAAAGGAGAGTATAAAAAGGCATTGATCATTTATCAGAAACTCTATAAAGCACAAGCCCATAAAACATCTTATTTTCTTTCAATTATAGCCACACAGCAAGAGTTGGAAAACTACAAAGCGGTAGACAGCATGCTTTTCGAAAAACTCGCTGCCAGTNAAAATCACCCNGAATATCTTGTAGAACTTGGTCATAATTACGATTTACAGCAGAAAAAAATTCAAGCTNAAGACTATTATTCNAAAGCCCTTAATGCAATTGAAACCAATGCACGCTTCACCTATAGGGTCGCCTTTACATTTAATAAATACACCCTCTTAGATTATGCCATTAAGGCTTATAAAAGAGGAATGGAACTGAATGAAAATCTTAATTTTAACTCGCATCTGGCACGTATTTACGGCGAACAAGGGGAATTTGAAGCCATGTTTGAAAGCGTACTCTCTCTTGTTGATAATAATCCGGCTTATGCCAATACCGCTACNCGCACATTTAATCAGTTTGTGAATGATGATCCTGAAAATGAAGCTAATATTATCCTAAAAAAATTATTATTAAAAAAAGNTCAAATTCAACCCAATNTATTGTATAACACCTTGTTGAGNTGGTTATTTGTTCAGCAAAAAGAATTTATAAAAGCCTTTACTCAGGAAAAAGCCATTTATAAGCGCAGTGATGAAAACCTAGATCGNATTTTTGNATTGGCTGATATTACCTATGAGGCAAAGCAATATGTTCAGGCAAAAAAAATACTGGATTATATCATAAAAACGTCTCTTATAGAAGAGCAACAATTAGAGGCACATCAATTGTTAATGACCATAAACGTAAAAATTTCAAGTAAGGAACAATATCCCGACTTAGAAAAGCAATTTAAAGATTTAATTCAACAATTTGGAACTGGACTTAAAACGCGTGTTTTACAAATAGATTATAATCATTTTTTGGCTTTTATGGCCGATAAAAAACCTGAGGCCATTGCCAACTTAAAGCGCCTGCTCAAAGAACCCTTATCACGTTATGACGAGGCTAGAGTAAAAATGAAACTGGCCGATATTTTGGTAATTTCAGAACAGTATAATCAAGCGCTTATCTATTACACACAAATTCAAAAGAAAATAAAAAATCACGTTCTCTCACAAGAAGCGCGTTTTAAAGTTGCAAAGACCTGTTATTATAAAGGCGATTTTTCCTGGGCAGAAATTCAATTAAACGTTTTAAAACGGTCCACTTCACAGCTCATTGCCAACGATGCCATGGCCCTTAGCTTGCTTATTAGTGACCACTCATTTGAAGACAGCACTCAAACGGCCTTAAAACTATATGCTCATGCCGATTTATTAATGTTTCAACAAAAAGACAAGGAGGCTATTGAAACTTTAGATAAAATTCTAGTTCAGCACAAAGGCGAAAGTATAGAAGATGAAGCCCTTTTAAAGCAGGCCCAGCTGTTTGAACGCAATACTGATTTTGAAAAAGCGGAAGCCAATTATAAAAAGATCATTGAATTTTATGCCGATAAAATATTAGCAGACGACGCTTATTTTAAATTGGCAGAACTCTATAATAACCAATTACAACAACCCGAGAAGGCCAAACCGCTTTACGAGTATATTATTTTTAACCATCCCGACAGCATTTATTTTGTTGACGCCAGAAAAAAATACAGAAGCCTTCGCGGTGAAAGTATAAATTAAACCAATGTATATTTACAACGTAACAATAAATGTAGAAGAAACCATTCATGAACAATGGTTAGCGTGGATGCAAAAAATCCATATTCCGGAAATGTTAGCCACCGGAAAATTTAGCAAAGCATTATTGACAAGAGTCATGGTTGATGAAGACATGGGTGGTATTACTTACTCGGTTCAATATACCGCAAAGGATAAGGCTACTTTAGAGCAATATTATACCGATGATGCCCCTGTTTTAAGAGCCAAAAGCAAAGCTTTTGAGGGCAAATTTGTAGCCTTTAGAACCGAATTAAACATAATAAGCGAACAATATTCATGAAGAGCGTACGTGCAAAAAAGCATTTAGGACAGCATTTTTTAAAAGACGAGGAGATCGCTAAAAAAATTGCCGACACCCTCACCTTAAACAATTATAATAAAGTTTTGGAGATTGGTCCAGGCATGGGTGTGCTTACCAAATATCTTATTGAAAAAGATATTGATCTTATTGCTATGGAATTGGATTCGGAATCGGTAAGTTATCTTAAAACGCATTTTAAAGCTGAAGATCTAACCGTATTGGAAGCCGATTTTTTAAAATTTGATTTGTCTGAAATTTTCAACAATAATGCTTTCGCCATAACGGGAAACTTTCCTTATAATATTTCCACACAAATTGTTTTTAAATTGCTGGAAAATAAAGAACGTATTCCAGAATTTACCGGCATGTTTCAAAAAGAGGTAGCNCAACGTATTTGTCATAAAGGCGGCGCTAAAACCTATGGCATTTTATCGGTATTGGTACAGGCCTTTTATGATGCCGAATACCTCTTTACAGTACCCCCTCAGGTTTTTAGCCCCCCACCCAAGGTAGACAGTGGGGTATTGCGATTTATACGAAAAAAAGATTTTTCTATCCCCTGTGATGAAAAACTATTTTTTAAAGTTGTGAAGGCTGCTTTTCAACAACGCAGAAAAACCCTTAGAAATAGTTTAAAAATATTTCAATTAAGCGATATTTTAAAAGAAGATGTTATCTTTGGAAAGCGCCCAGAGCAATTGGCCGTATCACAATTTGTAGAATTAACCTCAAAGATAGAAAACGATGGCTTTTCAGATCAGCAATGAGCTTATTGAAAATATTCAAGGCCAAATATCCTTAGGCGATGATAAAAACTTAAAGCTTCAGTTTAAAGAAATACACCATGCCGATTTAGCAGAAGTTCTAGACGAACTTAACTTAGAAGATGCCACTTACCTTTTGCGACTTTTAGAGAGTGAAAAAACCTCTGAAGCCCTTATGGAATTGGATGAAGATCTTAGAGAAGATCTGTTAGACAATTTATCCCCAAAAGAAATTGCTCAAGAAATTGAAGAGTTGGATACCGATGATGCCGCTGATATTATTTCTGAACTCGACGATGATATCAAGCAAGAGGTTATCGATGAAATTAAAGACGAGGAGCATGCCGCTGACATAGTTGAGCTATCACGATATCAAGAAGATACTGCAGGAAGTCTTATGGCTAAGGAATTGGTGCGGGTTAGAGAAACCTGGACCGTAGCCGGATGTGTACGTAAAATGCGTGAGCAGGCCGAACACGTTACTCGAGTTCACTCGGTATATGTAGTGGATAAAAATGATAAACTCATTGGCAGACTTTCTTTAAAAAATTTGCTAACGGCTGATACTAAAACAGAAATTAGTGAAATTTATATTCCTAAGGTCGATTATGTAAGGGTAAATGACGATTTGGAAGAGGTGGCCAAGATCATGCAAAAATACGATCTAGGTGCAATACCGGTNGTGGATGAACTGGGCTTGCTTCAAGGCCGTATTACCATTGATGATATNATGGATTATGTTAAGGATGAGGCCGAAAAAGACTATCAACTGGCAGCGGGTATCTCCCAAGATGTNGAGGCAGATGACAGTATNTTAGATTTGACAAAGGCTAGAATTCCCTGGNTNTTTTTAGGCTTGATTGGCGGTATTGGTGCCGCTATAATTATGGGCGATTTCGAAGATATTTTATTTAATAAACCGATTTTGTTTTTCTTTACACCACTTATTGCTGCCATGGCTGGAAATGTAGGCGTACAATCAAGTGCCATTATTGTACAAGGTCTGGCCAATGACGATATAAAAGGCAGCATTAATAACAGACTTTTAAAAGAAATGTTTCTAGCCCTTTTAAATGGTCTTCTTTTAGCCCTTTTCTTATTGCTTTTTGTTTGGATTTGGAAGAATGAAATTTTAACAGCTCTGGCCATATCAANCTCTCTTGTTATTGTTATTGTGGTAGCAGGCATTATAGGCACTTTTATCCCCTTGTTTTTAGACAAACGCGGTATAGATCCGGCCATTGCCACAGGTCCTTTTATTACGACGAGCAACGATATTTTTGGCATTTTAATTTACTTCTGGATTGCTGAACTTATTTTAGGGATTTAGTATTTTTATAATAGCCATTTCAGAAGGTAAAAAATTCAGGTTAAGTATTCGAAACACAAAAAATCATAATGATGAAAGCAATTAATCTTGCAGAAAAATATACCAAGTTTAATAAACAATGGCATCCCCATAAAATTGCACAGGTGGATGATATGCAGGTTATAATTGCTAAAATACAAGGCGAGTTTGTTTGGCATGCTCATGAACATGAGGACGAACTTTTTATGGTCATTAAAGGCACTTTACATATGCAGTACCGTGACCGTACCGAAATTATTAGAGAAGGCGAATTGGTTGTCGTGCCAAAAGGCGTTGAGCATTGTCCAAAAAGTCAAGATGATAAAGAAGTACACATTTTGCTTTTCGAAAAACAATCTACGTCACATACTGGGGAAGTCGAAGACGAGAAAACCGTTTCACACTATCCCAAAATATAAGGTTTTGAAAATACTTCATTTAGATAAAAACCACCCACTACTCATAAAACAACTTCAAGAGGCAGGGCATCACAATATTGAGGATTATACTTCAAATAAAGAAGCCGTGCAAAAAATAATTCACGAGTACGATGGTATTGTAATTAGGAGTCGTTTTAAAATTGATGCTGAATTTATAGATGCTGCTTCAAAATTAAAATTTATNGCCCGAGTGGGTGCAGGTCTTGAAAGTATTGATATCGCTTATGCTTCTTCTAAACAAATAGCCTTAATTGCAGCTCCCGAAGGCAACCGGAATGCTGTAGGAGAGCACAGCTTGGGTATGCTGTTATCCCTCTTTAATAATTTTAANAANGCCCATAGCGAAATAACCGAAGGCCATTGGAATAGAGAAACCAATAGAGGAGTAGAACTGGAAGGAAAAACAGTAGGCCTTATAGGCTATGGCAATATGGGAAAAGCTTTTGCTAAAAAACTAAAGGGNTTTGATGTAAAGGTNATTTTTNATGATATTAAAGAGAATTTGAGTGATGATAATGCCACTCAGGTTTCCTTAAGCGAATTACAAGAAAAGGCCGATGTTTTAAGTTTGCATACGCCTTGGACACCCTTAACTGATAAAATGGTGGATGCCAAATTTATAAATGCTTTTGCAAAACCCTTTTGGCTTATCAATACCGCTAGGGGGAAGAGTGTGGTCACAAGCCATTTGGTATCCGCTTTAAAATCGGGGAAAATATTAGGTGCTGGTTTGGATGTTTTAGAATATGAAAAAGCCTCTTTCGAGACCCTTTTTTCTGATAAAGACGCCTTGCCAGAAGCCTTAGATTACCTTTTAAAATCAGATAATGTATTACTCACCCCTCATATTGCAGGATGGACTCATGAGAGTAAAGTGAAATTGGCACAAACCATTGTGGATAAAATCTTAGAGCAGTTTTCATAAAAAGCGAGATGCTATATCTTTGAGTTATTAATCATCTTATTATGACATCAAAGGTAACTACAGTAGAACGGTATATAAACCAACTTCCTGATGACAGAAAAGCAGCCATTATAAAAATACGAAGCAATGGTATGCCAAACATTTAGGCCTTCCTGTAGATGAATATGGCTGTACCTTTTGGTGGAAGGATTTGGATGGCAATAAATGTTCCACCCAATAGAGCCCATTTAAGGAGGATGATACCACATATTTCTCGCCAAGTGAAAAGCCTTTTATGATGAATTATAGAGTTGAAAACTTGATTGAGCTTATAGAAATCCTGAAAAAGGAAGGCGTTACCATTGTTGGGGAGATTGAGGAATTATAACTACCTTTAAACAAGACAAAAAACTACAATCCGACACAGCATACTTAACTTAACCCTAGTGCCATGCCCAAAAAAGACAAAAATTTAAACGATATATTAGACAGTGCTAAAGAAGCAGTAAAAAAAGCTGCTGATGAGGTAGAACAAAAAGCAAAAGAATTTGCAGGAGAGGCTAAAGAAAGTGCAAAAGATTTTAGTGATCAAGCCAATCAAGCAAAGGAAAATCTAAAGGAAGAGTGGAATAGGGTACGCACTGATAGCCTTTCAAACAAGAAAATTATAGCCGGGATTTTAGGTATTCTATTTGGGTATTTAGGTGCTCATAAATTTGTATTAGGTTATCATAAAGAAGGATTTATATTATTGGGCTTGTTTCTTATTTCTATCCCAGCCATGTTTGTATTTATTGGCTTTTTAACCATTTACATTCCGGGGCTTATAGGTTTTATTGAAGGGATTATTTACCTTACCAAGACTGATGATGATTTTTACAATACCTATCAAGTAGGGAGAAGACCTTGGTTTTAATATAGATTTTTCTTGACCTTTTGTTAAATAAAACCAAAGTCTTTTTTTGTTCTGACACATTATCGTAATATTGCAATATTATATTTTTATTATGGGCGCTAGTAAAATTAACATTCACACTAAAAATCACAATAAAATTGCAAAAATAGCTAAGGTCTTTGCGCACCCTGCACGGGTAGCAATTCTTTATTATATCAGCAAAAAGGAATCCTGTATTTGTAATGATATTGTTGATGAAATTGGACTCTCACAAGCCACCATTTCACAGCATTTACAAGTAATTAAAAATGCCGGTTTGCTTAAAGGTCAGTTTAAGGGGAAGCGATTATGTTACTGTATTGACATCAAAAAATTAAACGAATTTCAAGATGTGATGAACCGATATTTTATTAAAACCCAAGTTAATTCCTGTTAATATTATGAATACTAAAGATTTTTTAAGCCTTTTAAATGGTCATCAAGACAAGGCTCTGCTTTTTGAATTCGCACCAAATAGTTTGGTGGCGCCTAATTACCACATCACCGAAATAAAACATACAAGTATTGACGCCGTAGATTGCGGTGCTAATACCGATAATTGGAAAGAAACTGTTATTCAATTATGGGAAAGCCCTAAAGATCTTGGAAAAACCAATTACATGTCTGTATACAAAGCCATGGGTATTTTAAACAAAGTGGGGAAAATAAAACCTTATAATGATAATGCCGAAGTGAAAATTGAATACGGTAACGCTTATTTTCATACCGCACAGTTGTATATAAATGATTTTAAAATAATAGAAAATCAGCTTGTTTTTATTTTAGGGGTTAAAAAAACCGAATGCAAAGCTGAAGAAACTTGTGGTATTGGTTTGCCTTTAGAGAAAGAAGACATTAGCTGTACACCGGGAAGTGGTTGTTGTTAAATAATTTATAGAGGAAATACACATGAAAAACATATTGGTGCTTTGTACGGGAAACTCGTGTAGAAGTCAGATGGCTGAGGGTTATTTAAGGCATTTCGCAAAAGATAAGGCTGCCATTTATAGCGCAGGAATAGAAACCCACGGTTTAAACCCAAAAGCAGTGGCTATAATGGAAGCCGATGGGATAGATATTTCAAACCACAGCTCCAATCATATTGATGAGTACGCTGACATTGACTTTAGTTATATCATAACGGTTTGTGATCATGCACAAGAAAATTGCCCTTTTATTCCTTCAATGAATGCCATACGATTACATCAAAACTTTTTAGATCCTTCAAAAGTTAATGGAACCCCTTCTGAAATTCAAGAAGCCTTTACTCAAACTCGAAATGACATAAAGGCTTATTGCAAGATTTTTATCGAAAAAAATTTTAAAGGCATCTAAAAGGCAGTACTGAGAAAGAATAAACCTGACAGGTTTATTTTAAAACTATTCTATGCTACACCCAATAGCAAGTGTACTTGCCATCTTAATATCTTTACCACTTAAAAGGGCATTAACAGCATTTTCTACATATTTGGTTTTTACAGGCACATTGGGTCTTCTTAGGGACCAATCATCAATAGCACCAATATATTTTACCATAAGCCCTGCTTCTTCTTTTTGTAAAATAAAAACATGAGGTGTTTTTGTGGCACCGTATAAAGGGTATATTTTTTGACCATCGTCAAACAAATAAGGAAATGTAAAGCCTTTGTTTTTCGATCGTACTTTCATCAATTCAAAGCTGTCTTTAGGGGCAATATCAGGATTGTTTGGATTAATTGCTACAACAGGATAGCCTATGTTTTTGTATTTTTTATCCAAAGCGATTATCCTGTCCTCATAAGCTTTAGAAAAGGGGCATTTGTTACAGGTAAAAATAACAATAAAGCCTTTAGCATCTTTAAAATCAGACAGCGATACCATTTTGTCATCTACATTTTTAAGTTTAAAATCGGTGGCGATATCACCAAGCCCATAACCACCTTCTTTCTCAACATCGTTATTTGTGTTTACATAAGTAAAGGCACTTACGGTAGCAACAAGAGCAAGGAGCAAAATTAATTTTATAGATTTCATATGCTTATATTTAATGAATATTATGTTTCTTAATCAAGACTAATAAATTTATTAACTTCTTTTAATAGGGCTTCTTTGGTAAAAGCATGTGCATAAAAAGTTCTTTTGTCTTTATTATAAATTAATGTGGCCGGAATTCCCCCGTCCCAATTGGGGTCGATTTTAGGGATCCACATTTTCTCATCGGCATCATCTAATAAAATAACTCTGGAATTTATTTTT
>JAESQB010000066.1 GCA_016765375.1 Flavobacteriaceae bacterium
ATTTTAAAGGCGTTTATGGCTTTGTCTAAATGGGTCTTANTATGTGCCGCAGAAAGTTGTACCCTAATCCTTGCTTTACCCTTTGGAACTACAGGAAAAAAGAAGCCAATTACATATATTCCTTCTTCTAAGAGTAAATCGGCCATTTGTTGAGATAACTTTGCATCGTAGAGCATGACAGGGACTATAGCCGAATCACCGTCTATAATATCAAAACCTAAGTTCTGAAGGCCTTTTTTAAAGTATTTGGTATTTTCTTGTAGTCTGTCCCTCAGGGTGGTATCGTTTTCCAGCATTTCAAAAACCTTAATGGAAGCACCAACAATGGCGGGTGCTAAGGAATTGGAAAATAAGTAAGGGCGTGAACGCTGTCTTAATAGTTCTATAATTTCTTTTTTTCCTGTGGTATATCCTCCCATGGCACCTCCTAGGGCTTTACCTAATGTACCCGTAATAATATCTATTCTGCCCATAACGCCCTTCTCTTCGAGGGTTCCTCTTCCTGTTTTACCTATAAATCCAGCCGCATGGCATTCATCAATCATAACCAGAGCATTGTACTTGTCGGCTAAATCGCATATTTTATCTAAAGGCGCCACCAAACCGTCCATAGAGAAAACCCCGTCGGTTACAATAAGTTTAAATCGGGCGCCGTTTTCATCTGCTAATTTAAGTTGCTCTTCCAGAGCTTGCATGTTGCTGTTCTCATATCGATAACGTGCAGCTTTACAAAGTCTCACCCCATCAATTATAGAGGCATGATTTAAGGAATCAGAAATTATCGCATCTTCTTTTCCTAAAAGAGGTTCGAAAATCCCGCCATTAGCATCAAAGGCTGCTGCATAAAGAATCGTGTCTTCTGTATGATAATAATGTGATATTTTATGTTCTAGAGTTTTATGAATGTCTTGAGTGCCGCAAATAAAACGAACCGAGGACATGCCAAAGCCGTGGCTATCCATGGTATCTTTAGCGGCTTGAATCACATCTTTATGTGATGACAATCCCAAATAATTGTTCGCGCAAAAATTAATAACCTCTTGCCCTGTCGAAATTTTAATAACAGCATCCTGTGCCGAGGTTATAATGCGTTCCTTTTTATAAAGGCCATTATTTTTTATGTCTTGAAGTTCTTTTTCTAAATATTGTTTAATCGTACCGTACATGGGATAAATATTTTTAGCAAATATAAAAGAAAGATTATGACTGTACCACTTCTATTTGTTCGTCTATATAAACCAGAAGTCTTTTTTCTACTTTGTAATTCATGTCTTCAAGAGCGCTTTGATATTTTAATAATTGGTATTTATGCTCTTCCTGTTTTTCTCCCGTTTTATAATCGATAATATGCACTAGGTCGGGACTCATAAAATTAAGCCTATCAGGACGAAGTATTTTTTGATCTTTAGTAAAAATGTCGCTTTCGTTGAGTACATGAGAACCTTCCTTAAAATAAAGGCTAAGCATAGGATGATTAACTAGTTTTAACAATTGTTCTTTTACCTGAGGAGCTTGCTCTTGGTTAATCATACCATTAAAGAGGGCATATTGCAAAGCCTTATCAAGGTCTTTTCCTGTTTTTATTTGAGCCATGATGTCGTGAATAACAAGGCCTTTGCTAAGGGCTTCACCTTTTGAACTGTCCCACATCCAGGCGGTATTGGTGGCTAAACTGATATTTTGAGAAATCTTATCTGAAGAAATAAAGCTAAAGGTTTCCGTTAGGTTTTCTGGGGATTTTTTACTCGCCTTGATCATGCTACCAAAACTATACGAACTTTTTTCTTCATGCCAGAGTTCTTGGGTTTTTAAATACGATGTAAAAAGCCCTGAATAGGTTCCTATATTTTCCTTTGCTTGCTTTTTTGAAACAATATAAAGTTGTTCTACAGCTCTAGTTAAAACTACATATAATAGATTTATGTTATCCAATTCTTGCCTTGCTCTTCGTTGATTAAATATAGTTTCTCCTACCTCACCAAAAACTTCAATACCTTTATTAAATGGTAAAAGGGTTTCTTCAAAGCCATTAAATTTTTCTTTATGAAGCGGATACCAAGTTTTAGGGTTTACCTCTTTGTAAAGATCAACATCAGCATAGGGAAAAATTACTACTGGAAATTCCAAACCTTTGGCCTTGTGAATGGTCATGAGTTGTACCGCCTTTGAACCTTTAGGAGGTGAGATACTTATTTTCTCCTTTTGCGCTTCCCAATACTCCAAAAAGTGAGAAATATGATTGTCGGGTTTTAAGGAAAATTCAAAAACCGTATCTAAAAAGGTTTGTAAATAAGCATCGGCTATAGGTTCCAGAGAAAACGCACGAATTAAAGCTTCACATGTCTCGTAAAGGGAAAGCGACTTTAAATATTCTGTTTCCCAGAAGCATTGATGTTTTTGCAATAGTAAGGCAAAGCTTTCTTCTGATAAAAACACTGTGGCGTTTAAAAATTCGTGTAATTCAGCCTGTATTTTTAAATGCCCGTGTAAAAAGCCTAGCAAATTAACTTTAGCTGTATTGTTATTAAAATTTATTAATAGGTTTAGGCTGTTTATTAAACATACAACCAAAGGATTTTCTTTTATCAATAAGGTTTCGGCAGAGACCACAGACACCTTGTTCTGTGCTAAGAATTCAGAAATAACAATCCCTTCTTTTTTCTTTCTGATTAAGATGCAAATATCACTTTCTGAATAGCCTTGTTGCATTAGGCTTTTAATAATTTCTAAAACACGTTCGGGATATATTTTATTTTCAGCTTCTTTATTTTCAGCTTCAATAAACTCAATATTTACAAAGCCTTCTCCTTTATTTGTAGAATTTTGCCCTGTTGTGTTCTGGTATAAGTCACGGTGTGTTTGTTCTTGAAAATGGCGTGCTATAAATTCAAAAAACGAATTGTTAAACCTAACCACCTCATCATAACTTCTATAGTTGGTATCTAGGCTATAAACCTTTTTATCGGAAATTGAAAAAGGGTTTTCACTATGGTTTAAATCCATAAACTGCTCGGGCTCTCCGCCACGCCAACGGTAAATAGACTGTTTGGCATCGCCCACCAAAAGCAAACTTCCCCTTTCACCTCTTTGATCTTCTTGAGAAAGGGCATTGTCTATAAGCGGAATTAAATTTCGCCATTGCATGCCTGAGGTATCTTGAAATTCGTCTATAAAAAAATGTTGGTATTTTTCACCAAGGCGTTCGTAAATAAAAGGTGCTGGTTCGCCTTTAATTTGATTGTAAATTAAACTGTTAAACTCAGAAATAGGCAATATACTTTCTTCAGTTTTTAGAATTTCAATTTCTTGCTGAATGGCATTTAATACCGAAAGCGATGTGAGGTTTTTGGAGATAGCATTTATAAATTGAAACCGCAATACGCTTTCCTTGGTATTATAAAAGGCTTCTATTAACAAGGGAGCAATCGAATCTATCAATTGTTTTATGCCTTCGTCTGTTTTTACAGGATAAAGAGGTTTTTCAGAAAGGGTTTCCTGCCATTTTTTGTCAAATGTTACTGAAAAGTCCTCAACTTTTAATTTTTTAAAATAATTGGGTAAATAAGCCCTTTTTCCGCCACTAAAATTATCGTGTTCAATTCCTAAATTGGCAATAGCCTCTAGCGCTTGAATTGCTTGTTTTACAATATTGCTTTTGAGAATTTGTTTTTGAGATTGAATATTCTTTTTTAAGGCTATAAAGTCTTGTAATGTTTTACCCTCTAGTTTCTTAAGATGCGGTCTGTCATTTTCTTTAAAGAGAAGTTTTCCTATCTCATTAAAATCATAACTGATGTCCCAACTCTTGTCTTCATTTGTTTTTTGTAAAGCAAACTCTATTAATACAGCGGTTAGATCTGTTTCTTTTCCGGTTTTAGCAATAAGCCGATCCACTGCTTTTTGAAGTAAATAATCGGTATTGAGTTCTACTTCAAAAGCGGCATTTAGTTTTAAATCTTTAGAAAATGTTCTAATGAGTCGGTGGTTAAAACTGTCAATTGTTTCTATACTAAAACTCGCGTAGTTATGTAAGAGGTGGTGTAATACTTTTTTTGATCGTTTTTTGAGAACTTCTTCAGAGAGTGCCGTTTCTTCACACAAGGTTAAAAACATGGGCAAAAACTTTTCTGGAACAGAGTCTTGAGAAAAGGCTCTTAAATTTTCGACCACTCGGGTTTTCATTTCGGCCACCGCCTTATTGGTAAAGGTAATGGCAATGCTTTTTGTGAAGGCGTTTCTTTTAGGNGATNTTAAAATGGTAGCCAAATAGGTTTTTACAAGGGTAAAGGTTTTTCCGCTTCCCGCCGAGGCATTGTAAATAACAAACTGTGACACCTTAATTTTTTTACTAAGATAGAAAACCTTTAGAAAANAGAATTAAGACAAGAGAAAAAAANACTTCTTTTTAGAGACGCCCTATATATAGTACGATTTATTTTAAATTCGANCTTAAAAACTCNCNNTTCATACGGGCTATGTTTTCTAATGAAATGCCTTTGGGGCATTCTATTTCGCANGCACCGGTATTGGTGCAATTTCCAAAGCCTTCTAAATCCATTTGTGTGACCATATTCATCACCCGTTCTGAAGCTTCTACCTGTCCTTGCGGCANNANNGCNTATTGTGANACTTTNGCCCCTACAAACAACATGGCTGATGCATTTTTGCAAGCAGCTACGCAAGCACCACAGCCTATACAGGTAGCAGCATCCATGGCCTGATCGGCCTTGTATTTAGAAATTGGGATGGCATTGGCATCTTGAGTATTCCCCGAAGTATTTACCGAAATAAAGCCGCCGGCTTGTTGAATACGCTCGAAAGACATTCTGTCAACAACCAAATCTTTTATTACCGGAAAGGCTTTTGCTCTAAAAGGCTCGATATAAATTGTATCGCCATCTTTAAAGCTGCGCATGTGCAGTTGACAGGTGGTAATGCCTCTGTCGGGTCCATGGGCTTGCCCATTAATATACATAGAGCACATCCCGCAAATACCTTCACGGCAATCGTGATCAAAAGCTACAGGCTCTTCTCCTTTATTGATTAACTGCTCGTTAAGCACATCCATCATTTCTAAAAACGACATGTGTTCTGAAATATCAGAGACCTTATAATCTACCATTTTACCCTTGGTATTCGGCCCTTTTTGTCTCCAGACTTTTAGTGTTAGATTCATTGTTTAGTAATTATGTTACTAAGTTATTTAGTTACTCTATTTTTTATTTTTCTGACCTTTAAGATATTTTATATATCCATTTAAAATCAAAAGTGTTTTATCGTGAATTACTCTTAATTCTTTTAAATCTTCTTTCGAAATATAACTTTCATCTAGAGCTATAATTGCATGATCTAATGTTTCGTTTAATGACCCTCTAGCTATTCTACAAAATTGAATATTTTCTTGAAAATTATATCTTCCAAATCCCTCAGCTATATTATTCCCTACAGAACGAGCAGAACGTTTTATTTGACTCGTTAATTCAAATCTTTCTGAATTAGGAAAATTCTTAATAATTAAATTTCTAACAAAATTTCGAAGATTTCTTGCTTCTTTCCAACAAGCTAATTCTTCAAAAGATTGAAAACTTCCCATATTAAAATTCTATTTTCAAAAAATAACTTAATAACTAATTAACTCAGCAACTACTTATAACTCCTCTGCTTCAACTCAATATCCTTAAACTCTAAGGCTTCTTTATGCAAAACAGCGTCGGCGGGTTCTCCTTTATATTCCCAGGCTGAAACATAGGCATAATCATTATCGTTACGTTTGGCTTCACCTTTTTGAGGGCCATCTTCTTCTACAGATTCTTCACGAAAATGACCGCCGCAAGATTCATTCCTCAATAGGGCATCTTTAGCAAATAATTCACCCAGTTCTAGGAAGTCGGCTACGCGCCCTGCTTTTTCCAGTTCGGGATTTAGTTCGTCTGAACTTCCAGGAATTTTAACCTCTTTCCAAAACTCTTCACGAATGGCTTTAATTTCAGCCATGGCTTCTTGCAGGCCTTTTTCATTTCGTGCCATACCAACTTTATCCCACATCACTTTACCGAGTTTCTTGTGGAAGTAATCTACAGACTTAGTCCCTTTATTATTGATGAAAAAGTCAAGGCGTTCCTTAACTGTTTTTTCGGCTTCATCAAATTCGGGTGTTTCCGTTGAAATCTTCCCAGTACGAATATCATCCGAAAGATAATCTCCAATAGTATATGGCAATACAAAATAACCATCAGCCAACCCTTGCATGAGTGCCGAAGCTCCCAAACGGTTAGCACCATGATCAGAGAAATTGGCCTCGCCTATAGCATAACATCCCGGTATTGAGGTCATTAAATTATAATCTACCCAAATGCCGCCCATGGTATAATGGGTTGCAGGATAAATCATCATGGGGGTTTTATAAGGATTTTGATCTACAATTTTTTCATACATCTGAAACAGGTTGCCGTATTTTTCTTCTACAACGGCAGCTCCCATTTCAGTAATTTTTTCATTTGAAGCATCGCTAATGCCTTTTAATTTAGCCTGCTCTTTTCCATAACGTTCTATAGCCGATTTAAAATCGAGATAGACCGCTTCACCGGTACTATTTACTCCATATCCAGCATCGCAACGCTCTTTAGCTGCACGTGATGCTACATCGCGAGGCACGAGGTTACCAAAGGCTGGGTAACGTCTTTCTAAATAGTAATCTCTATTTTCTTCGGAGATATCGGTGGGTTTTATTTTTCCTGAACGAATGTCTAAAACATCTTCCATATGCTTTGGCACCCAAATTCTCCCATCATTACGCAAAGATTCAGACATTAATGTGAGTTTAGACTGATAATCACCCGACCGTGGGATACAAGTAGGATGAATTTGCGTATAACAAGGATTGGCAAAATAGGCTCCTTTTTTATGAATTTTCCATGCTGCGGTAGTATTACTGCCCATGGCATTGGTTGATAANAAATAGACATTGCCATANCCTCCNGAAGCAATAACAACAGCATGTGCCGAGTGGCGTTCAATNTCNCCNGTCACTAAATTNCGNGCNATNATNCCNCTGGCTTTACCNTCAACCACGACCACATCAAGCATTTCATGACGGTTAAACATTTCTATTTTNCCACGTGCTATTTGACGGTTCATGGCCGAATAGGCTCCTAATAATAACTGTTGCCCNGTTTGCCCTTTGGCATAAAAGGTACGTGATACCAAAACACCACCAAAAGAACGGTTGTCTAAGAGACCGCCATAGTCACGGGCAAAAGGCACACCTTGCGCCACACATTGATCGATGATATTTGCTGATACTTCNGCCAAACGGTGCACATTGGCTTCTCGAGAACGGTAATCGCCCCCTTTTACGGTATCGTAAAACAAACGGTAAACCGAATCGCCNTCGCCTTGGTAATTTTTTGCAGCATTGATCCCNCCTTGAGCCGCAATAGAATGCGCTCTACGTGGTGAATCCTGATAACAGAATGCTTTTACATTATAACCCAATTCGGCTAAAGTTGCCGCGGCCGAACCACCGGCTAAGCCTGTTCCTACAACAATAACATCAATATGACGCTTGTTGGCAGGGTTTACTAAATTAATTTTGTCTTTATAAGTCGTCCACTTATCTTTTAATGCGCCTTCGGGTATTTTTGAATCTAATACAGACATAAGAAATGGGTTGATTTAGTGGTTAAAATGATGAAAAAGAGCAATAAAAATAAAGCCTAATGGAATAAAAANAGCAAAAGCTTTTCCAAATATTTTTAAGCTTTGGGAATATTTATTATTCACGCCCATCGATTGAAATGCCGATTGAAAACCGTGCAAAAGGTGTAAAGCCAAAAATACAAAGGCCAATACATAAGCGCCAACTCTAAGTGGGCTAACAAATTTATGGGTTAATTCTTCGTAATACCTATAACCTTCAACACCTTGAAGGGTTCCAGACCAATCNCCTTGAACAAACTTGGTNTTGATTTCGGGAATCCAAAAATCGATAAAATGAAGTACAAAAAAGCCTAAAATGNCCAANCCNCTCCAAAGCATATTCCGAGACATCCAGGTAGAATTTGCCGCCCCTTTGTTCTTAGCATAACTTATTTGTCTNGCATTTCTGTTTTTTATTTCCAAGATAAAACCCATCACAAAATGATAGATNACCCCAAACAACAATACGGGTTGTAAGCCATATTGAACCAAAGAATTTGTTCCCATAAAATGAGACATCTCGTTAAAGGCGTCGGGGTTTAAAACAGAAAAAATATTTATGGCAAAGTGTNGTAATAAAAAGAATACCAGAAAAAGNGCCGATAGTGCCATNGCTACCTTTCTCCCAATCGAAGATTTAAAAAATCCACTCATCTATAATGGGTTTGATTATACTAGGCAAAAATACACTTCACAGAAGTTCTACCAAAATTAACCAGACTTTTTAAACCCAATTTAGAACGTTTTAACATAAATACCTGCTCCTACTAGGTCGCCTTGGCGACACTAGTAGATATAAAAAACGCTTACAAATGTTTTTATTTTGAATTATAATCCATTAAAAAAGCTCTAAACTCATCTAAAAGGTCAGTATTTATAAGGTCAACATCATTATCTAATAAAAAACGCCATACATTTTTATTGTCGGGTGAAGCCCAAAGTCTAAGCACTTTTTGTTGAGCATGAGTGTTTTTAACCAAGGCTTTAAATCGTTTTTCTTCATCTTCATCAATTTCTCCAGTACCGTCCCAGGTTAAAAAATTGTTATAATTATCGCTTACTACGGGCATTATTAATGACGAAATATTACGCTCTAAATCCTTAGGTCGTCCATCCAGCAATGCTAATTTAGGNTNATCATTTANAATTTNNTNTATNGGTCTATCGCCNGAAATAAATATTTTAACCACCCCTTTTTGTTCCACACCNTTTTTCACAACAGACAGCATGTCNTGNTAATTTGCCAATACTTCTATTAGCTTATTATAGGTAGGAATTGCCGCTGTTTTAAAATCGACCATCAAATAAAAAACACCGTCATAGTCAGGATATACAGCCCCATTATTCTTTAAAACATGCGCTTTTAAAGGATCGAGATAAAGTGCTTCTAAAGTTAAATCTGGGTTCAATTCTTCCGGAACATCATGAGTCACATATAAATTACCATCAATTAAATGGACATCAGCCTCAACCGAAACAAAACCATTCTCCAGGGCTTGAAATAATGGTCTTTCATGTTCATAATCATTATGCGCATGGCCTTGAATAACAGTTATTTTTTGAGTACAACTCGAAAAAGCAAGGATGAGAATAACAAAGTAAAAGTGTCTTAAATTCATTTTAAAAGTTTTTTTTAATTTAGGGTTTGTTTTACGAGTGCTTATAAAGTCATTGCGTATAAGAAAAGTCCAGCAGCTAAAACAGCTCCTATAATTGGCGCAACAACCGGAATCCATCCATAAGCCCAATCTGAAGTTCTTTTTTTATGAAACGGCAAAATAGCATAGGCCATTCGAGGGCCTAAATCACGGGCAGGGTTTATGGCATAACCCGTTGTTCCTCCAAGTGAAATGCCAATACCTAATACCACCAAAGCAATTGGCAATGCCCCTACAGANCCTAAACCTATAGCNACNTTTTCTAAATTNTCGGCTTCAAAACTGGGGCCTGCAATAAAGAANACTAATACCAGTAATACAAAAGTGCCTGTAATTTCGGAAAACATATTTGAGCGGATGTTTCTAATGGCCGGAGAGGTTGAAAACGAAGCGAGATGTAAATCNAAATCTTCCGTTTCGTTAAAATGTTTTTTAAAGTATAAATACACGACTACGGCTCCTGTAAACGCACCTGCCATTTGCGAGAGTATATAGCCGGGTACGAGTGCCCATTCAAAGAGCCCGGCAGTAGCCAGGCCTATACTCACAGCAGGATTGATATGTGCCCCCGAATAGGGTCCGGCAATAGTAACTGCCATAAAAACTGCCAAACCCCATCCCCAAGTAATGGTTAGCCANCCGGCACCTTCGCTTTTTGTNTTTTTTAATATGGTNTTTGCNACCACACCATTNCCTAATAAAATAAGGATAAAAGTTCCGATAAATTCAAAAAAATATGCACTATTCATTTTGTAATTTTTTTTAATTAATAATTAATNCTATNGAAGAGACGTTGCGACGAAACGTCTCTACTTTTAGCGACGCAAGGTCTGTACAATGTATTATTTGACCCAAGATTTTGCGCGACCAACGGCATTGTTCCATTTTGATTTTAATTGGCTTCTTTTTTCTGTAGCCATAGAGGGTTCAAATTTGCAATCCACTTGCCATTGGTTTTTAATGTCGTCTATAGTTGTCCAAAATCCGGTGGCCAGTCCTGCTAAATAGGCAGCACCCAAGGCTGTGGTTTCAGTTATTTTAGGCCGAGTCACTGGAACATCTAATANGTCAGCTTGAAATTTCATCAATAAATTATTGTTTGACGCCCCACCGTCAACACGAATTTCATTATAGGCCATGCCCGTATCTTTTTTCATAGCTTCCAAGACATCCATTGTTTGAAATGCAATACCTTCTAAAGCAGCTCTGGCTATATGGCCTTTGTTGGTACCTCTACTTAAACCCACTATGGCACCTCGTGCATATTGATCCCAATAGGGTGCNCCCATNCCTGTTAANGCCGGNACNAAATACACATCGCCATTGTCTTCAACNGTTTTTGCCAAGGCTTCAACTTCTTGGGAATCTTCAATNATATCCAAGCCATCTCTTAGCCATTGTACTACGGCGCCTCCTATAAAAATACTGCCNTCTAANGCATAAGTGACTTTTCCGTTAATTTGNAAAGCAATGGTGGTGAGTAAATTATTTTTTGATATAAAAGGTTTTTCACCTGTATTTAATAATAANAANCANCCGGTGCCGTAGGTGTTTTTTACCATGCCTTTTTCGATGCACATTTGACCAAACATAGCGGCTTGTTGATCGCCTGCAATGCCTGCAATTGGGATTTTAGAGTCAAAAAGAGGGCTATCAGTATCGGCGTAAATTTCACTCGAGGATTTTACCTCCGGCAGCATTGATTTGGGGATATTTAAGAGTTCTATTAACTCATCATCCCAATCTAATGTATTGATGTTAAACAACATGGTTCGGCTAGCATTGGTCACATCGGTTACATGAGTGCATCCCTGAGTGAGTTTCCAAATAAGCCAGGTATCTGTAGTGCCAAAGGCTAATTCGCCACGTTCTGCACGTTCACGAACCCCTTCAACATGTTCTAAAATCCAACGTATTTTAGTNCCACTAAAATAAGCATCTGTGACCAAACCTGTTTTTTCGCGAATGGTTTTCTCAAGCCCTCTTTTCTTTAATTCGTCACAAAANTCAGAGGTTCTTCTATCNTGCCAAACAATAGCATTATAAACGGGTTCACCGGTCGCGCGATCCCAAACCAGGGTGGTTTCTCTTTGATTGGTAATGCCTATACCCGATATTTCATCACTGGAAATACCAGCTTGAGTCATGACATCCGTTATAGTGGATGCTTGTGAAGACCAGATTTCCATCGGGTCGTGTTCTACCCATCCGGTTTGCGGATAAATTTGTTTAAACTCTTTTTGGGCAATCGCTTTAATTTCACCTTGCTTATTTACGATAAGCGCCCGTGAACTCGTCGTGCCTTGGTCTAATGCTAAAATGTATTTTTTCATTATTAATAGGTATTTATTATCTATTCCCGCGAAGGCGGGAATCTCTCTCTCT
>JAESQB010000067.1 GCA_016765375.1 Flavobacteriaceae bacterium
CAGCAAATTACACTGTTTTAATTTTGACATTAACAGGGCTCTATTTTACCATTAGGTTTGGCAAACAAGGGCTTGAGTTTACCGTTCCTGAATTACTGATACAAACAGCCTTTTGTTTGGGTCTTATATTCACTATGTTATTTTTAGATTTTGTTTCAAAAAGAAACGGGTTGTCTAAGACCAATACTTATGTTTGCCTTGTTTTTGTATTATTAATAATGTTGTTCCCGGTAAGTTTTTTAGACCCTTACATTTTGTTTTCTAATATTTTTGTCTCGCTGGGTTTAAGACCAATTTTAGCGCTGAATTTTAAAAGAAATCACAAAAAAAGAATCCTCAATGCTTCTTTATATTTAGCCATAGCGTCGCTTTTGTATTTTTGGGCCATTCTGTTTTTTATAGCGCTATTTTATGCCATAATAGCTTATTCTAGAAGAGATTATAAAAATTTTTTAATCCCCTTTGTCGGGGCATTAGCGGTTTTTATCTTGGTACAGGTTTACGCCCAAATTACCGGAAATGCGTTTATTAGCTTATCCTCTTGGACACGCCAGGTAAACATCGATTTCTCAATTTATAATAACCGAGAACTCTTTATTCCTATTACTCTTTTTTTATCACTTGAAATCTGGATATCAGCAGCCTTTTTTAAAAATATTAGGCGAACCCCTTCTAAGGTAAGACCCTTGTTTGTTTTTGTAAACCTTATGGGTATGATTGCCCTTTATTTGGTTGCTGTTTCAAATCCAAAAACAGGGAGTGAGTTATTATTTCTCTTTACCCCCTTTGTTTTTACCATGAGTAATTATCTTGAAAACTCAAGAAACCTTTGGTTTAAAGAAATTTTATTATGGCTTATGCTATTAACGCCTTTGCTGCTTTATGTCTTTGTTTGATTATCTTAAATGATTAAGAAGTCTTGTTGACTTTTTTCTTAAACCCTATATTGTTATATCTTTGTAATCCTTATAACAAACAAAAAAATATGTTTTCAGAAAAAGCAAATACTATTTTTAATGAGGTCATAACAACCTATAAAATATTAAATACCACAGACCAACCTTTTGTAAATAAATACGAAGAAAACCAAGACCTTTTAGCACATTTAATATACAGAAAATGTTGGATTGACACCGTACAGTGGGCTTATGAGGACATTATTCGTGACCCTAATATAGACCCTATTACAGCCCTTACTTTAAAACGAAAAATAGATGCGTCAAATCAAGATCGAACCGATATGGTTGAATATTTGGACAGTTATTTTTTAGACCAATACAAAGAAGTAAAGACCACAAAAACCGCTACAATTAATACCGAAAGCCCTGCTTGGAGCATAGACCGTCTCTCAATTTTGGCTTTAAAAATTTATCATATGAATATTGAGGTAACACGAGAAGATGCCTCATCGGAACACAAAAACGCCTGTCAAAAAAAACTAAACATATTATTAGAACAACGCAAGGATCTTTCTTTGGCAATAGATCAATTATTGCNTGATATTGAAAATGGCCATAAATACATGAAGGTGTATAAGCAAATGAAAATGTATAATGATGATGAGCTTAATCCGATATTAAGAGCAAGTAAAAAGTAATTTTTTTAGTAAATAACCCTTATGGGGAANATAACACCCAAACATATCCTTGTTATTCGNCTCTCAGCCATGGGAGATGCCGCTATGACGGTTCCTGTATTACAGGTTTTTGCTCAAACCTATCCCGAAATTAAGATTACAGTTTTATCGAAACCTTTTTTAAAACCTTTATTTAATAAGATTCCGAATGTTAATTTTTTTGCCGCCGAGGTTAAATCCAAACATAAAGGAATTTTAGGATTANTCAAACTGGCCATAGCCTTAAGAAAACTTGANATTAATGCTGTGGCAGATCTTCACAATGTACTTCGCTCTAAATTATTGAGAACTTTTTTAGGGTTTTATGGCATCCCGGCTTCTAAAATAAACAAAGGCCGCACCGAAAAAAAAGCCCTTANNCGNGAAAGCGAAAAACAATTTGTTCAGCTTAAAACAACCCATCAGCGTTATGCCGATGTGTTTAAAGCCTTGGGATTTCCTCTTGATCTATCAACCTTTGATCCACCTAAAAAGCAAGATCTTTCTCCTAGACTTAATGCTCTTTTTAATGATTCTCCGAAAAAAGTTATTGGGATAGCCCCTTTTGCTGCGTTTCATGGTAAAATGTACCCGATAGACTTAATGGAAAAAGTGATTGAAATACTAGAAAAACAAAACCAATACCAAATCTTTTTGTTTGGAGGCGGTAAACAGGAAATAGAAGTTTTAAAACGCTTAGGGAAAACACATAAAACAATTACCAATATTGCCGGAAAACTTGATTTTGAAGACGAATTGAGACTTATTTCAAATCTGGATGTGATGTTGGCAATGGATAGTGGCAATGCGCACCTGTCTGCTTTATACGGTGTAAAAACCATAACACTTTGGGGTCTAACACATCCTTATGCTGGTTTTGCCCCTTTTAATCAAGACTCCGATTATGCTATTTTAGCTAACAGAGAAAAGTATCCCTTAATTCCCACTTCGGTATATGGNAANACCTGNCCCGAAGGTTATGAAGATGCCATGAAAAGNATTTCTCCCGAAACCGTGGCAGCAAAGATAATACAGGTGCTAGGCTAGAGGGAGTTGATTATATAAAACGTAGTTTAAACATCNTCATAATCAATTACCATAGTTGGGGTAAGTGGATGGGCTTGACAGGTTAATATTAANCCCTCTTCAATTTCACTATCNCTTAATATNAAATTGCTCTCCATATGCGCTTTTCCTTCTTTCACTCTGGCAATACACGAGCTGCAAACACCGCCTTGACATGAATAAGGGGGGTCTAATTGATTTTTTAATACGGCTTCCAAAACGGTTTGCTCTTGTGACATTTCAAAGGTTTGGCTAACATCGTCTAAAACAATGGTAACAGCGGTATGGCCTTTTAAAATTTTAGACGAATCTTTAGCGGTTTCGGCAACACTAAACAGTTCAAAATAAATATTTTCTTTTAAAACACCNTCATGCTCAATGCTTTCTGTAGCCGTTNTAATCATGCCTTCAGGGCCACAGAGGTAATATGCCTTAAAGTCGTCGGTATTATATTTATTTTTTAGGATGTGATTAATAAGTTTTTGATCTATACGTCCCGAATAACAGCCTTCTTCTTTTACCCTGCTATAGGTAAGTTCTAGGGAAAAACGTGGGAAATGTTTTTTTTCGAGCTCATGTAATTGGCTTAAAAAGATACANTCTTCCGGGCTTTTATTNCCATAAACCAATACAAAACTGCTTTTAGGTTCTTCTTCTAGAACGGTTTTTAAAATAGACATTACCGGCGTAATACCACTTCCCGCTACAAAGGCCAAATAATTGTTTGTAACCTCAGAATGAGCCTCTAGGATAAACGCACCTTCGGGAGGCATCACGTCTAGGCTATCACCCACCGACAAACTTTTNTTGGCAAANACCGANAAGGCACCTTGTTCTACTTCTTTTACAGTTANTTTTAATACCCCACTNTTTGTGGAGGAGGAAATGGAATAGGCACGTCTAATCTCTTCTTGACCAATTGTGGTTTTAAGGGTGAGGTATTGTCCTGCCTTAAAAGAAAAAAGATCATTTAGAGATTGTGGAACATCAAAAACAAGAGAAACCGCTGAAGGGGTTTCTCGTATAATTTGTTTTATCTGAAGACTGTAGAAATGCGACATAAAAATGCTTTCTGCAAAAATACGAAATGCTTGAGAAAAGATATGATAAAGCTGAAAATTTGTTTAAACGGCACCCTGTTAGTCGAGGTGCTATTAGCGGGGTATAAATTTTCTTATCTTTACTTATATCTGGTAAGAAAAAGGAGTATTTTGCTCAAAAAATTTAAGGAAAATAAATAATCAAAATCAGTAAAAATCATTTATGCNAAAAAAGAAAGCGATAACTTCTGATTTTAAAAAGCATGTGTCTTCNCAAAAGGTAGCATTTTATAAAAAGTATAAGATGAATTTTGTGATGGGTGAGCGCAGTGCGATATCTGCAAAGGATGTTGAGACCAACAAAGAACTCATCAACCTACATAGCAATGGNGGCGTTTTTAATCTCGGGCATAGAAATCCACAAATAATTGAAACACTTACCAAAGCGCTTGAGAATTTTGACATTGGGAATCATCATTTTATCAGTTCCGAAAGGGCAAAAACAGCGAAGTTAATGTCAGATTTAATGCCTG
Source organism: Flavobacteriaceae bacterium (assembly GCA_016765375.1). Classification (GTDB taxonomy): domain Bacteria; phylum Bacteroidota; class Bacteroidia; order Flavobacteriales; family Flavobacteriaceae; genus NORP215. The sequence goes on from JAESQB010000067.1 coordinate 4,254, forward strand.
GCGANTTGCAGTATACCATATTTGGAGTNAGTGGTGGTGANGCAACCGATACGGCGATAAAAGTAGCCCGAAGTTATACGAAAAAGCAAAAAATAATTTCAGTAAAAGGCGGCTATCACGGGCATACAGGGCTTGCATTAGCAACCGGCGATGAAAAATACAGAACCCCTTTTGGAGAAGAACTACCGGGTTTTGAGCAATGTGTTTTTGGAGATATCACATCTTTAAAATCGGCAATTGATCATAATACGGCTGCGGTGATTTTAGAAACCATTCCGGCAACATTAGGAATGCCCATTCCTTCAGCATCATACATGAAACAGATTAGGGAACTCTGTGATGAAAATAAGGTTTTATTAATATTAGATGAGGTACAATGCGGCTTAGGAAGAACAGGTAAATTATGGGCCTTTGAGCATTATAATATTATTCCTGATATGGTGGTTTTAGGGAAAGGCCTTTCGGGCGGAATTTACCCGATATCTGCAACCGTATTGCGAAAACCACTAGAAAGTGTGTTTCATAAAGATCCTTTTATTCATGTTTCAACCTTTGGCGGGTCTGAATTAGGCTGTATTGTCATGCGGGAAGTCTTAAAAATTTCTTCGGATAAAGTCTTTTTAAACCACGTTAATAAAATGGCTNTTATTTTTAAAAATAAAATTGAAATACTCATTCAAAAACACACTGGATTTTTAATTAAGCTGCGTCAAAAAGGATTGATGATGGGTCTTGAACTCAAAGACGAAATAAGTGGCCCGGTATTAACNAAAACGGCTTNTGATAACGGCTTATTAATTNTTTATTCGAATAACGACACAAAGGTNTGTCAGTTTTTACCGCCATTAATTATACAAGAAGATCAAATAGATGAAATAATCACAAAACTTGANAAAGCCTTGTATCAAGCNAAAAAANTNAGAGCNTTGGTCAAGATGAAAAACAAGGTTGATGTTATTTGGAGCTCAATAAAAAGCAANNTCAAGGAAACATGAATATAGANAAAGNACTTATCTTTAAATTCGAGAAACAACTGGATCCACAAGATCTAAGTGCTTCTAAAATTNGAGCTAAATTGATAGGTTATGGTGAAATTTCAGCGATCTTTGAATTAGAAGCGATGCCAGGGNTAGTGTTTAAACGTATGCCNATGTTTTNAAACGTTGATGAAGCCAATACATATTCTAAAAAATATTATAAATATTGNGAATTNCTTAAACAAGCGGGNGTAAACCTCCCCAAAGATGAAACTGTAATTGTTGAGAAATCAAAGACCTTAACGGTGCTGTATATTGCTCAAGAAAAATTTNATTCTAAAACGCTAGGCAATAAGGTTATTGATNTTTTATCAGAAAAAGAAATAAAGAAATTTGCCCATAAAATTTTGGAGACCATATACAGCGTTTGGCGTTTTAATAAGAGTAATACGGATGTTGAATTGGCGATAGATTCTCAGATCTCCAATTGGGTTTATATAAAAGAAAACCAAACCCTGTTTTATATTGATACCTCCACGCCATTATTTAAAATAAGCAAAAAAGAACAGATGGACCCTGAACTTGTTTTAACAAGTGCACCTACATTTGCTCGGGCCATTATTAGAAAGTTTTTTTTAGCAGAGGTAATGAATAGGTATTATGATGAAAAAGCAGTTAATGTTGATTTGATAGCCAATCTTTATAAAGAACAGAAACCCGAGCTTATCCCCGTGTTTATAGAGATTGCAAATAATTTTTCTAAACACCCAATTAACGAAAAAGAAATTGCCAGTTTTTATAAAGAAGATAAGTTTATATGGCAATTGTTTTTAAATATGCGAAGGCTAGACAAATGGCTTTATAAACATGTTTACAGGAAGCAATATGAATTTATTTTGCCGGGAAAGATAAAACGATGAGAGTTTTTAATAAGACCTGACAGGCCTTGAAAACATAAATAATTAAAAACAAATAGAAATGTGCGACACCTTTGTAGCCTTACCCACCGCCACTGAAGATCAAAGTGTAATTTTAGCGAAAAATAGCGATAGAGAAGCTAATGAAATGCAAGCTTTAGAGTATTTTGAAGGGGCTGAATATGCTCCAGGCGAAAAATTAAAGTGCACCTATATAGAAATTGAACAAGTAGAAAAAACCAATGCCATACTTATTGGCAGACCCTTTTGGATGTGGGGAGCAGAAATGGGAACTAACGATAAGGGCGTTGCCATAGGCAATGAGGCAATATGGACAAAAATGCCTCTTCACAAAAAAAACGATCGCCTTTTGGGTATGGACTTACTACGTTTAGCCTTAGAGCGTGCCGATTCAGCAAAAAAAGCTTTGGAAGTAATATGTCATTTAATTGAGACTTATGGACAAGGCGGCATTGCGGGCTTTAAGGACAAAAATATGGCTTATCATAATAGCTTTTTAATTGCCGATAAAAACGAAGCATGGGTCTTAGAGACTGCAGATTATCTTTGGGTTGCAAAAAAAGTAAAACATTATTATTCCATCTCAAACGGCGCAACCATTGGTGGAGATTTTGACCTAGCCCATCCCGAACTTATTGCAACAGCAATTAAAAAAGGATGGCATAAAAAAGGAGCTAAATTTAATTTTTCAAAAGCGTATTCCGATTGGTTTTACACGGTGTTTTCGGCATC
>JAESQB010000068.1 GCA_016765375.1 Flavobacteriaceae bacterium
TCTTAACCCTATTTCTTATTCAAAATTTCATTTCCTATGGCACATTGCAAACATTTATGAGGTAAGCAATAATGTTTTTTTAGCTGAAGCAAGGCCTGCGAGTTTAAAGCCGATTTCGGGAATATTCTTAACTGACCATACTTTTTTACAATAGCATTATGTTCTATAGGTAATGTTGAAATAAACTTAATGATGTTTTCAGAATAAACTTCGCCTAAAGATTTTTCATAACAAAATCGAAGGGGTAAAATGGTATTGATGATAATTAGATTTATAAAGGCCTTGGATAAGGTTTTCTTTCTGGGTTTTGAAGCGCTTCCAAAATTATAGTGTCTATCCCAATAGTCAGAGGTATTAATATTAAAGAGTGTATAAGCATCTGTCATAGAATCTATAGCGATCACTTTTGAAAATAATTGTTCTTTTTGTGCGTATAAAGCCGCCAACTGTGCCAGTCGAAGGGTCGGGAAATTAACCGGCCGCAATCTAAAAAACGACACCGGCAGTATCCCTTTAACCGACAAGGCATACTTATGCCTTAAATACCGATATTCTTCTTGCAACGTTTGCAGATAAGCATCCTCTACATCTAAATTCAGCAAGCCTGCCTGCCCCATTAATAAGGCTTCTAATTTTTGAGGTGCCTTTGATTGTTTTTGAACTATCGAAAAATCTATAGAATTGGCTATACTCAAAAAGGCGTCGGCATTTATTTTTAATCCAAAATTTTTGGCCAACATTTTAAACAAAACACCTTCCCAATGGTTTGAGGAGGTGTTTAACAACTGCTGAATAACTTTAGATTTTTCTTCTAAACGTTCAATATACAAACGATCCAACCAGTTTTGAAATACAAAATCATCTACTGAGAAAAAATCGGATTCGCAATAGATCCATTTTTTAGTTTTAGAGAATAGTTTTTCATAATTGGTAAGCGCCTGAGCATCTATAATCGAATTCAACTCCAAGGTAGGTATTTCGGTTTCATCCTTTCTGAAAATGGGCAGGTTGTATTGCCAAACTACATGAAGAACGACATTGTCATAATTTTTATCGGTTTCATGGCCATGGGCATACCAATCGCTACTCTTTAGGTGTAGTTCTACATTACCTGCCCACAACTGGGCGCCGAGTATGATCTTTGCATTAAAAAAATCGGGGCCGGCATCGTGATTGTGTTGCCCTACCTCAACAATTTCTATGCGCTCACCCGAAACCGTTTTTAAATTTCTTTTCTCAAATTTTTGAAACTTCCATATATAATGTAGAAAATCTTCTCGCATAAGCCTTATATATTTGACTTTAGGAGGTGAATAAAGATACGCAAAAAATCGAGTTTCACTTTCTATTATTATAAACTATTGTAATAAAGTCTTTTTAAATATTTTGCTTCTCATTCATTACCTTTGCCTTTNANAAAAATAATTTTCAGAGATACCTTAAGCTAATAAATTCATGAAAACAGCCTCTGTAAAACAACTCAAGCAAGAATTAAATGANTGTTCACAGTCAGAACTTTTAGAACTTTGTTTACGGCTATCGCGATTTAAAAAAGAAAATAAAGAATTATTAAGCTATCTCTTGTTTGAGGTCTCTGATGAAAACCAATATATTGAAAACATAAAAGTTGAGATGTCTCAACAATTTTCAGAAATAAATACCGACAGTTATTTTTATATAAAAAAGAGTGTGCGTAAAATATTGCGCCGNACCAAAACCTATATNCGCTATTCAAAACAGAAAGAAACTGAAGTTGAATTACTGCTTTNTTTCTGTTCCGAACTTAAAGACCTACGGCCTTCTATTACAAATAATGTNACCCTTACTAATATATATAATCGGCAAATGGCTNTAATTAAAAAANNTNTAGCAAGNNTGCATGAAGANCTTCAATACGATTATGAGGTTCAGCTAAGTGAAATGGAAATAAATGATGCGCAGTAAATTATGAATGATGAATTATGGGTGATGAATTATAGACGATATGTNTTGGNTGTTNGTTATCAGTTGTAAGTGATAAGTAGTAAGGTGTATGTTTTTACTTATCCCTTTTTACTTTTGCCTTTTGCCTTTTGAGATTTGTTATTTGTTATTTGGAATTTAGCTTTTGACATTTGGAATTTGGATNTTGGGTCTTGGGNNTTGGGTCTTGGGTCTTGGGTCTTGGGTCTTAAATAATGAAAATGAATTTCTTGTNAAAAAANATNTTATTGATGTTAAAGCCTTCTTAAANTCATAGACTGCNTGTNCCATATTTTTAACTTTATGCNCTAAATCTATATTCATATTCATGATCTTTAAAAAAACCCCTATTATTTGTCTTNACCTTATTATTAACGGTTTCTGTAACAGCACAGGACCTTAGTTTTGAAGAGTACAATCCCATTTCAACATTAGTGGTTCCAGGCGATAGTATAATGCACGCAAAGTTNCCNTTTATAGATGTTCACGGGCATCAATACCGAATGCCAAAGCAAGACCTAGCTCCTGTNATAGCCGCAATGGACACCCTTAANATGGGNATTATGGTTAACCTTAGTGGNCGTACCGGAGACAATTTGATCATGTCGGTGAAAAATATTGCAGATCACTATCCTAAGCGTTTTGNAGTATTCGCCAATATTAATTTTGAAGGTGCCGGTGCAGAAGGCTGGATAGAAGAAAAGGCTAATCAACTAGAAATAGATGTAAAAAATGGTGCGAGGGGATTAAAAGTTTATAAGAGTTTAGGACTATGGAATAAAGATGTAAGCGGAAACCGATTGGCCATTGATGATAAACGCTTGGATCCCATTTGGGCAAAATGTGGTGAATTGGGGATTCCTGTATTGATCCACTCCGCCGATCCTAAATCGTTTTGGGATGATTTTAATGGTGACAACGAGCGTTGGTTAGAACTTAAAACCCATCCTCGCCGAAAACGTGATGCTAAGGACCCTGTATCATTTGAACAGATCATAACCGAACAACATAACATGTTTAAAAATCACCCAAAAACAAACTTTATTAATGCGCACATGGGTTGGTTTGCTAACAACCTAGGGAAGCTAGGCCAACTATTGGATGAAATGCCAAATATGAATGTNGGCATNGGNGCNATTATTGCAGAATNAGGNNGGCAACCNCGATTTGCCAAAGCCTTTTTTACAAAATACCAGGATCGTATTCTCTTCGGAAAAGACAGTTGGAAACCCAAAGAATTTCCTACCTATTTTAGAGTCCTTGAAAGTGATGACGAATATTTCTCATACCATAAAAAATACCATGCCTATTGGCCAATGTACGGTTTGGATTTATCTGATGAGGTTCTAAAAAAAGTGTATTATAAAAACGCCTTACGCTTAGTGCCTGGATTGGATAAAAGCTTGTTTCCGAAGTAAAAATTATTTGTGGGTTTATAAATTATTTAATTTTAAGAATTTACTATTGTCCGATAAAGAATCGTAATACACAAACCTAAGTCTTGGGTTTTGGGTCAATTTTTCAATAATTCTTATTTTTCATGCCCCGCTTTTAACTTTCTTCAAAAAATATTGATGAAATATAACCAAATATTATGGTTATCTTCGCAGTGAAAAATTTTCGCATATAAATATCAATAATTTATGAAAATATTAGTGTGTATAAGCCATGTGCCAGACACGACCTCTAAGATTAATTTTACCGAAAACAACAGTAAATTTGACACCGCGGGGGTACAATTTGTTATTAACCCTAACGACGAATTTGGGCTCACCAGAGCCATGTGGTTTAAAGAAAAACAAGGTGCCACAGTACATGTGGTAAATGTAGGAGGCCCCGAAACCGAGCCTACCCTTAGAAAAGCACTTGCCATTGGCGCCGATGAAGCCATAAGAGTAAACACGGTTGCAAGTGACGGTTTTTATGTGGCCAAGCAATTGGCCAAGGTGGTTGAAGAAGGCGCTTACGATCTGGTTATTGCCGGACGAGAATCTATAGACTATAACGGCGCTATGGTTCCCGGAATAATAGCGGCTTTAACCAATGCCAATTTTGTAAACACCTGTATCAGCCTCGAAATAGAAGGTACAACGGCTACCGCAATTCGAGAAATTGATGGCGGAAAGGAAATATTAAGTACCAGTTTACCTTTGGTTATTGGAGGACAAAAAGGCTTGGTAGCAGAAAGCGATCTCAGAATCCCCAACATGCGAGGCATTATGATGGCTCGTAAAAAACCTTTAAATGTATTGGAACCTGTAGAAGCCTCGGTTATGACTCCGGTGGTGGCTTTTGAAAAAGCAGCTGCCAAAGGCCCTGTGAAATTAATAGATGCCGATAAGGTAGAAGAATTAGTTGCCCTGCTCCATAACGAAGCAAAAGTAATTTAACCAAT
>JAESQB010000069.1 GCA_016765375.1 Flavobacteriaceae bacterium
TAAAGCCTTAATTTTGTATTTACCGTTATGAGTGTATCTAAACAAAACAAATCGGCTTTACAAGAAAAAAAGGGCATCTCAGCTCCAGAAGCTTTAAATAAAAAATCTGCCGAAAAAATTAAAACCAAACGAAGAATCCAAGCGTCTTCAAAGGTTTTAATTCAACAAATTAAGCAAGGTGATAAAATTGCTTTAAGTAAAGCCATAACCTTAATCGAAAGTACAGCCGCTAAGCACGAGCAANTGGCACAAGACATNATTGANGGNTGNTTNCCTTTTNCCGGNCATTCCATTAGAATAGGTATTACCGGAGTACCCGGTGTGGGTAAAAGTACTTTTATTGAAAGTTTTGGAAACCTGCTTATAAANCAANNTNGAAAAGTNGCTGTTTTAGCCATAGACCCTAGTAGNAGTTTAAGNAANGGCAGNATTTTNGGAGACAAAACCAGAATGCAAGAACTGGTAAAGGAAGAAAATGCCTTTATANGACCCACGGCTTCGGGAGAAACCCTAGGAGGTGTGGCTCAAAANACNAGAGAAGCCATAATTTTATGTGAAGCNGCNGGTTTTGANACCATTATTATTGAAACCGTNGGNGTGGGACAAAGTGAAATTGCTGTAGATTCGATGTGCGATTTTTTCTTACTCCTAAAATTAGCTGGTGCGGGGGATCAACTGCAAGGCATAAAACGAGGCATTATTGAAATGGCCAANCTCATTGCCATAAATAAAGCTGATGGCGAAAACCTAAAAGCAGCCCAATTAGCAAAAGTTGAATTTACCAGAGCGCTCCACCTCTACCCTAGNAAAGAAAATGGCTGGCAAACAAAAACAGCCCTTTGCAGTGCTCTAAATCACAAAGGCATTACAGAAATTAACGAGACTATTAAAGCCTATATAAAACTTACCCAAGAAAACGGTTTTTTTTATAGCCAGAGAAAANCACAAAACAAATATTGGCTATTACAAACCATCAACAATAAGCTAAAAAGTGATTTTTATAACAGTTCCAATATTCAATTAGAACTTAAAAAACTANTCGCCGAGGTTGAAAAAAACAAAATAAGCCCCTTTAAAGCTGCAAAAAAGCTATTAATCTTAAAAAACAAATAAAGCGTTACATGCCTTATGCTTTAAATGATATAGGCATTATTTTTTTATTAATCCGAAGCTGTAACTTATAAAACAGCCATCCTATAAAAGCCCCAAAGCCGAAGCCAACAATAATATCTGAGGGGTAATGAACACCTAGATAAATACGGCTATAACTAATTATGGCAGACCATAAAAGAAGTAAAAAAGGNAAATAAAAATAGCGTGACTTAAGCAACAATCCCATAAATACCGCTATTGCCATTGAACTTGCAGCATGGGCAGAGAAAAATCCATAACTCCCACAGCGTTTAGCTATAAACCTCATTAGTTCGATCAAACTGTCTTCCTGGCAAGGTCTTGGGCGTTGCACACCATGTTTAAACAAGCTTGCAACTTGATCGGTCACCACGATCATAGCCACACAAACCAAAACAATACTTAAAGACGTTTTCCATCCGTATTGCTTAAATATAAAAAACAATAGTAAAACATATAAGGGAATGGAAGTCCATTTTTCGGTCAAGATCAACCAAAATCCATCCCATGTTGGAGACCCTAAATTATTTAGGAAAAGAAAAAGTTGGGTGTCGTATTGCAATATCTGATCGAACATTAATNCTGGTAATGAGAAATTTCATTATCGTAAAAGTCATTGGCTTGTTTAAAGAGNCTTAGCGCCTCATTCTCCAAATCTTTTTTCTCACTTTTATCAAATTCTTCCAGCCATTCTACTTCATCATCGGCTAGGTTTATAATAAATCTTGGAAATTGTGTATGAATCACAAAAATAGCTTCAGGAAACGCTGTATTATCACCTAATAAAAATTTCGGAAATGCCATAGCCATTTAAGGTTTTAAAATATTGAATTCATTCTGCAAAATATCACTTTTTAAGGAATCTTTTGGAGAGCAACCATTTTTTTTGATAAAAAATTAAATCGTATAATAAGCATCACAGCCGAAGCCGTTAAACCTGCCAACAAACCAAGCCANATTCCNGCACTCTTATANNNNGTNTACAATCCAAAATAATATGATATGGGAAAGCCTATAATCCAATAGGACACAAAGGTAATAATGGTAGGAATTTTAACATCTTGCAAACCTCTTAAAGCACCCAATACAACCACTTGAACCCCGTCGGAAATTTGAAAAACAGCAGCTACTAACATCAACTTTGCCGCTATAGATATCACCTCCATATTGTCGGCATAATTAATGGGGTTATTGAGATTAACATACAGTGAAGGCAAAAAGGTATTGCCAAGCATAAAGCATAAGGCAAATAACGAAGAGATTATAATGACCAATATAAAAAAGGAAAAGGCAATACGGCGCAGCTCGTCAAATTTTTGAAGCCCTTTTTGATTGCCTACCCTAACGGTAGCAGCAACNCTAAGTCCCATGGCCACCATAAAGGTCATGGAAGATAAATTTAATGCAATTTGATTTGCCGCCTGAGGGTTTTTTCCCAATATCCCCGAAAGCCATATGGCCGAAGTAAAAATAGCCACTTCAAAAAACATTTGTAAGGCCGATGGAAGTCCAATGCCAATAATTTTTNTTAAAACCTTACTTTCAAGTACAAACAACTTAATTTGAATTACATAAGCTCTAGACTTCTCTTTGATAAGCAATAACCACCACAGATAAACCAACATAATAACCCGTGATACTAAAGTGCCTATAGCTGCGCCAATGATACCCATTTGAGGAAATCCAAACTTTCCAAAAATAAGCACATAATTAAGGATGACATTTACAATATTAGCTATTAGGGTCGCATACATGGGGTAGCGTGTCATAGAAAGCCCATCGCTAAATTGCTTAAACGCCTGAAAAATAATTAAGGGAATTAATGAAACCGCTACCAAATCTAAATAAGGCATCGCCAATTCCACTACCTCTTGGGGTTGTTTCATAAGGTACATGATGGGTTTTGCAAACCACACCAATAAAAACATGGCTATACCCAATACCGTACACAAGAATAAACCGTGTTTAAAAGCCGATTTTCCAGACGCAAAATTGCCTTCCCCATCGGCTTCGGCAACCAAAGGGGTAATGGCCGTAGAAAACCCAATTCCCAACGACATGGCAATAAACATAAAACTATTACCCAAAGATACTGCTGCAAGTTCTGCTGTGCCCAATTGGCCCACCATAATATTATCTACTAGGCTCACAAAAATATGACCAAGCATACCTATCATCACTGGAGCCGCAAGGCGAAGGTTGTATTTAAATTCTTTGGTATAGGCTGCCAGTTGCACCACTTATTTTAAATGAAGGTTATTTTAGATTCTGGCAAAGGTAATTATTTATGCCTCTTAAAATTCTTATTCAAATAAAATTAAATGGCTTCTTTAAAGTAAAATAATTTTTAAATTTCGATCCCGCACGTGCGGGATTCGTTATTCGCTTTTAACCCCGTACTTATCAAACAAATACACCAAACTAGTCATGGCGGCAGCCCCCAGCTCGAGCTCGCGTTTATTAACCGTTTTAAATATATCGCTTGCGGCATGATGGTAATCAAAATAGCGCTGTGAATCGGGTCGTAATCCNNCCAAGACCATCCCTTCTTTTTTAAGAGGNCCTATATCAGCACCGCTTCCATCTCGNGTGAACGAATGTATCAAATAAGGTTCGAAAAGCGTTTTCCAAGAGATTACCTGATCAAAATTAGAATTGGAACTTTCAAAAGAAAAACCTCTNGGNGTAAAGCCNCCTTCATCGCTCTCTANAGCAAAAACATGGTTTTCATTTTTTAGNCTGGCTTGTTTAGCATATTCTTTTCCGCCTCGNAAACCATTTTCTTCATTCATAAACAAAACCACGCGAATACTGTGTTTGGGTTTGTAGTTTATATTCTTTAGCAGGCGTAATACCTCCATCGACTGCACACAACCGGCACCATCGTCATGAGAGCCATCTCCTAAATCCCAAGAATCAAGATGGCCTCCAATTACAAAGTATTTATCGGGATAAAGACTACCTGTAATTTCACCTATCACATTATANGACAAAACGTCAGGATAGGTTCTACAATTTTGTTTAAAATAAAATTTTATATCGGATTGTAANTTAAGNGTCGTGCTTAAATAATTAGCACCATTGGTGCTAATTGCTGCTGCGGGTATGCGTTGCTCATAAGGCAAATTGCCATAAGACATGGCTCCTGTATGAGGGAAATCGTCTTGNCTTAAATTCATCGAGCGCACTANAACNCCTACGGCACCGTATTTTGCAGCTTCAACAGCCCCCAAAGACCGNTGGTTTACAGANNCACCATAAGCGTGAAAGGTATTCATGAGATTGGCCTGCATGGGGCGGTTATAAAAAACTATTTTACCTTCTATTTTTTCNCGNCCTAATGTTTCTAATTCTTCCAAGCTTTTNACCTCAACAAGCTCAGCCTTCAAACCTCCTGGAGGGGTTGANACNGAACCTCCCAAGGCGCAAATATTAGCATTAGTTGTTACCCCGGGCGCACTTTCTATATAGGCAAATTCGGATAAACCCCTCACCCATTTGGGTACCATTACCGGTTGTAACCACACCCTGTCTAAACCCAATTTCTTTAATTCAGCCTCGGTGTATTCAACGGCACGTTCAGCCTCGAGAGAACCTGAGAGTCTACCGCCAATATTATTAGACAAATAGCTAAGCCATTCATAACTTTTCCCATTTAAAAGTGATTCATCGTATATTTTACGAAGGATTAAAGAGTCTTCTTTATTGGCTTGTTGCCCTGAAACCGATAAGGTAACGGCTAAAAAAAGAGCAGTTAAAAAACTGTATTTCATAGTGTTAAAA
>JAESQB010000010.1 GCA_016765375.1 Flavobacteriaceae bacterium
CCTCACATTGGTTGCCCAGTATTGATGATATGAATGATAAAATAGAATTTGATCTCAGTATAAAAGTCCCTCATGGAAAAACAGTGATCGCTAACGGGAAACTTATTAATAAAGCTCCTCAGGATAATGGTAATATTGTTTGGCATTATAATATGGAACATCCTATGGCCAGTTATCTGGTGGCTTTGGCTATAGGTGATTTTGATAAGAAAACNCTNAGTTCAGAGAGNGGTATTCCTATACATTTATATTATAAACCAAATTCNGNAAATTATTTTGANCCNACNTATAGGTATACAAAACAAATNTTNNANTTNTTAGAAAGTGAAACGGGTGTAGCTTACCCTTGGCANAATTATAAACAAGTACCTGTAAAAGATTTTTTATACGCGGGTATGGAAAATACCACNGCAACTTTTTTCTCTGAAGCTTTTATAACGGATAGCATTGGTTTTTTAGATAGAAATTATGTGAATGTNAATGCCCACGAAATGGCACACCATTGGTTTGGTAATTTGCTCACAGAAACNTCCGGGAAACACCATTGGTTGCAAGAAGGCTTTGCTACTTATTATGCTTTATTGGCAGAACGTGAGTTGTTTGGAGACGATTATTTTTATTGGAAATTACTACAATCGGCCGAAGATCTAAAAGCTTTAAGTGATCAAGGAAAAGGGGAGGCTCTGTTAAATCCAAAAGCCAGTTCGCTCACTTTTTATCAAAAAGGTGCTTGGGCCTTACATATTTTAAAAGAAATAGTGGGGGAGCAGGTATTTAAAAAAGCCATAAGGTCATACTTACAAGACTATAGTTTTAAAAATGTAAGTACATCTAATTTTNTTGATAAAATGGAGGAAGCAAGCGGTTTAGAGTTGGATTCTTATGTGATCAATTGGCTCAAACAGACAGCTTTTAAGGCTAATGATGCTTTTAAATCCTTAAAGAAATCACCTTTCATCATGGCTTATTTCAAGCTTTCTGCATTGCGAGAGAAACCACTTTCATTTAAAGAGATGGCCATAAGCGATGCATTGCGTTTTCCTGTAAACGATTATATAGGACAGGAAGCGGTTTATCAATTACAAGATCTTCCAATAAAGCAAAGTATTAGTTATTATAAAAAAGCTTTAGAAACCAATAATATTTATGTGCGACAAGCGTTGGCACAAACCTTAACAGAGATTCCTAAGATATTAAAGGAGGAATACGAAACTTTATTAGACGATGATTCGTATGCGACTATGGAGGCTGCCTTTTACAATTTATGGTTTAATTTTCCTGAAAATCGAAGCCAATATCTCGATAAAATGAAAGGTATAAAAGGCTTTAATGATAGAAATATAGAATTGCTTTGGCTGGTATTGGCCTTGCATACCCAAAACTACCATTTAGANAAGCAAAACCAGTATTTAAACAAACTCAGNAGTTATACCCATAAAAAATACGGTTTNGAATTACGTCAAAGGACATTTAATTATTTAAAACAATTAAATGTATTTAATTCACAGAATTTAAGCGATTTAATGAATGCAACACAACATCATAGNTGGCGTTTTAAAAAATTNTCCAGACAGCTTTTAGATGAATTATTAAAAGATGAAAACTATAAGAAACGCTTTAATGACCTATTGTTAAGTTTAGATCACCTTAAAGAGATAGAATATCTTAAGGCAAAATTAAAATAGATCGTTTACCTCTTTTTTTAAGTAGATGAGTGCTTTTTGAGAAGGACTTATTTCATCCATAAAAAGGCTTACTAATTTTTCTCTTAACTTGTCTGGGGTATCTACCTTCTCATTCATAGCTGTTTTGCGTATGACATGATTGGTTGCATTTTTAGCTGCTTGTATTAAATTCCAACATTCCTGGCTTACATAAATTTGTTGAACCAGATTGTGCTCATATTCTTGTTCTATATTATTTATCAATAGCGATTCATAGTCTTCAAGACGGTTTGAAAGGGGGAGTAAACGTATTAATAGGTTATTAGGATTAATGCGCTCTAAAAATAAAGTCAAGCGCTCATAGGCCTGTAAACGTATATTAAGACTGTTTTTATGTCCTTCTTTTTGTATGAGATACCGACGCCTGCCTTCTTCGTTGGCTATATGCCTTTTAAAAAAATAATAGGCAATTATTCCCACCAAAACAGCCGGTAATAAATAGGCGATATAAGGTATTAATTGTTCTGTTTCCATATGTTGTGTAGTATTAAGTATTGAGTATTAAGTTTATAACCTATATCAGGGACATATAATTCATAATCCATAATTAATTTAACTAAACTCAACATTCATAGTTATAATTACCTCCCATAACTTTTGCGCAGGGCAAAAAATATTTGTCTATTTTGTTAGGATGATCCTTTTCCATCTTAAATGGGATCATGGCATTGTTTACAAAAACATGCTGGTGGGCATAAATATCTCTGTCGGTTCCAAAACCTTCGTAATTGTTTTCATTTTTGGAAGATGCGTAGATCCAACTCCTTTCAATGCGATTAAAAGGAAGCTCTTCACGATTATTAGCTACTAAATACTGTCGTAATTCGGGGCCAATACTCTCTAATAAATACCTAATATGACCAATAATTGGAAAATTATGACTTATGGTATGCTTGCCTTGAAAAATATCTCTTATAGCGATAATCAAAAGTAAAAGCATTAGCCAAAGCCACCAAGGGAGGTTATTTATAAAATCATAAAGAGCTTCCATAGTTTTAATTTAAATAATCCATGGTTAATTGTACAAAAGTTTTTACACCGAGTAAGAGGCCACTCTCATCGATATAAAAATCAGGAGTATGATGTGGTGCTGCTTCATGCACCGGAGTACTTTTGGGTTTTCCTCCTAAAAAGAAATAAACACCGGGTACTTCTTTTTGGAAAAAGGAAAAGTCTTCGGCACCAGTAATNGCCTTTATAATATGTACGTTTTCTTTGCCAGCNATTTTTTCAAATGTTGGTACCATTTGAGCAGTTAAAGCAGGATCGTTATAGGTAATAGGATAACCTTCATCTATATCAACGGTAGCAGTAGCACGATAAGCCTTGGCTATAGCAGGAATCATTTCTTTCATGCGTTTGTGAATTTGTTTNTGCATGCCATAATCTAAGGTTCTAAGTGTGCCTATAATTTGAGCAGTTTCAGGANTAATATTACTGCGTATCCCACTAGATATTTTACCTATAGANAGTACTGCTGCTTCATTTGTTAAAGGTGATTCTCTGCTTATTATGGTTTGTAAACCATCAATAATTTTTACCGAAGCCATGATAGGATCAATACTGGTCCATGGGGTAGAGCCGTGGCTTTGTTTTCCGATAACATTAATTTCAAAACTATTAACAGCAGCCATGATACCACCAGATTTATAAGAAATGGTTCCTACATCGTTAGCAGCGGCAATATGAAGTCCAAAAATAGCATCAACATCGGGGTTTTTAAGAACGCCTTCTTTTACCATCATTTTGGCACCGCCTTCTTCACCTTTTGGTGCGCCTTCTTCTGCAGGTTGAAATATAAATTTAACCGTTCCTGNAAAATCATTGTTTTTAGATAATATTTCGGCAACGCCCATTAAAATGGCAATATGTGTATCGTGTCCACATGCATGCATTACACCAGTTTCAACACCATTAAAGGTAGATTTTATTTCAGATTTAAAAGGCAGGTCGGTACGTTCGGTAACGGGTAAGGCATCAATATCGGCTCTGAGGGCCANTACCTTTCCGGGTCGTTTTCCTTTTAAAATACCCACGACACCTGTATGTGCTATTCCTGTTTGAACTTCCATACCAAGCGCTTTTAAGTGGGCTTCAATTTTTTTAGAGGTTTTAAATTCTCTATTTGAAAGTTCGGGATTTTGGTGAAAATCACGACGCCATTCGATCACCTTAGATTCAATTTTTTCGATGTCTCTTTCAAGACTTTTTTGAGCGGTACTTAATTGTATGCTGCCTAGTACTAATAGTCCTAATAGGATTTTTTTCATAATGTTGGTTTAAAATTTAAATTCAGATAAATATAAGTAAAAAAGGAAACATATGACTGTTGACATAAACTAAAATTAGATATTTTGTTTTGTATTTAGTTATTTTATTTTGTAAAACAAAATAAAATAATACCTTTGTCTTTGAGTAACAAGCTAATGAGAATAGTTACATTTAAAAGAATTGAAGCGTTTATTAAAAAGCAGCCTAATTCTGATATAGGATTGCATTATTGGTATATCAAAACCAGAAGAAGTGACTGGAATAATTTTGCAGATGTAAAGGAAACATTTAATAGTGTTGATTATGTTGGTAATAATAGATATGTTTTTAATATTAAAGGAAATAATTACCGACTTGTTGTGATTATCATTTTTGCTTCAAAAAAGGTTTATATTNGATTTATTGGGACACATTCAGAATATGATAAAATTGATTGTTCAAATATTTAATGTATGAGAGAACTAAAAACAAAAAAGGAATACCAAGCAGTTTGTGAGCGTATTGAAGAATTATTAAGTGTAGTTGATAATGACACTTCGGTTAATGATAAAGATTTTATTGAACTGGATTTGTTATCAGATTTGGTTGTGGATTACGAAGAAGCCAATATCTCTTTTGAATCTCCTTCATTGATAGATGTGATTAAATTACGGATGTATGAGCTAGATTTAAATCAAGTTAAATTATCAAAGTTATTAGGTGTAAGCACATCAAGAATAAGTGAATATCTTACCGGAAAAAGCGAGCCACCTCTAAAAGTTGCTAGAGATATTAGTATCAAGCTAGATATTGATCCAATAATAGTTTTGGGTATTTAGTTCTGAATTTATTAAACACAAAGGTCAACATTTACAGAACCTCTTAAGATTATAGTCTCTTTAAAAAATTAATTGTCTTCTTTTCTAATTTAGCACTGTATTATTATTCATTTTAATTAAATTTAGCCTCTAATTTTCTTCAAATAAAAATATAAAATTGCAGAGCTATATAGATTTATTAAATGATGCCCAGCGCCCACCTGTATTGCAGAAAGATGGCGCCATGATAATAATTGCTGGTGCGGGTTCAGGAAAAACCAGGGTGCTTACCTATAGGGTTGCCAATTTGATGAACCATGGGGTAGATGCTTTTAATATATTGGCCTTAACCTTTACCAATAAAGCCGCTCGTGAGATGAAAAAACGCATCTCAGAGATTGTTGGGACCACAGAGACTAAAAATCTTTGGATGGGGACTTTTCATTCGATCTTTGCTAAAATTTTGCGTTTTGAAGCCGATAAATTAGGCTANCCTTCAAATTTTACCATTTACGACAGTCAAGANTCTCAAAGTGTTATTAGGGCAATAATTAAAGAGATGCATCTTGATAAAGAGATTTATAAATACAAACAAATTCACAATAGAATATCGTCATATAAAAACAGTCTTATAACGGTAAGAGCTTATTTTAATAATCCCGAATTAAAAGAAGCCGATGCCATGGCTAGAATACCACGGTTAGGCGATATTTATAAAAATTATGTCGATAAGTGTTTTAAGGCAGGCGCTATGGATTTTGACGACTTACTGCTTAAAACCAACGAGTTACTTACTCGTTTTCCTGATGTTTTGGCNAAATACCANGANNGGTTTNGNTATATTTTGGTTGATGAGTANCAAGANACCAACCACAGTCAGTATTTAATTGTACGTGCACTTTCAGATAAATTTCAAAATATTTGTGTGGTAGGAGACGATGCTCAAAGTATTTACGCTTTTAGAGGCGCAAATATTAATAATATATTGAATTTTCAGAAGGATTATGACGATGTTAAAGTCTACCGTTTAGAACAGAATTACCGATCTACCAAAAATATAGTCGAAGCCGCAAATTCGCTTATTGAAAAAAATAAAACGAAGCTGGATAAGGTGGTATGGACGGCCAATGATTCAGGGGCTAAAATTTTGGTAAACCGCAGTATGACTGACGGTGATGAAGGACGTTTTGTGGCCAGTTCGGTATTCGAAAACAAAATGAACAAGCAGTTGCGAAACGGCGATTTTGCCGTGCTTTACCGCACCAATGCACAGTCGCGTGCTATAGAAGATGCCTTGCGAAAAAAAGATATTGCCTATCGTATTTATGGCGGCTTGAGTTTCTACCAACGCAAAGAAATAAAAGATGTTATAGCCTATTTACGATTGGTTTTAAATCCTAAAGACGAAGAGGCAATAAAGCGAATCATTAATTATCCCGCTCGTGGTATAGGACAAACCACTATGGACAAACTTTTAGTCTTAGGAAATGAATACGGGCGGTCTATTTTTGAAATTATAGATAATATTGATAAGGTAAATATTAATTTAAATTCAGGAACCAGAACGAAGCTTCAAAATTTCGCAACACTCATTAAGAGCTTTCAAGTATTAAATAAAACATACAATGCTTTTGAAATAACCGAGTATGTTGCTAAAAAAACCGGTCTTATACAAGAATTAAAAAAGGATCCAACACCTGAAGGCATTGCCCGTATTGAAAATATTGAAGAACTTTTAAATGGGATCAAAGATTTTGTAGAAGGCCAAATAGAAATTGCCGACGTNTCGGGATCTTTATCCGAGTTTATGGAGGATATTGCCTTGGCAACCGATTTAGACAAGGAAATGCCAGACGAAGATAAAGTGTCACTTATGACGATTCACCTGGCCAAGGGCCTCGAATTTCCTTATGTGTATATCGTTGGTTTGGAAGAAACTCTTTTTCCCTCTGCCATGAGCATGAATACGCGAAGCGAGTTGGAAGAAGAGCGACGTTTGTTTTATGTGGCGCTAACCAGGGCCGAAAAACAAGTTTATATAACCTATACCCAGTCACGTTACCGCTGGGGAAAATTAATTGATGCCGAACCTAGTAGGTTTATAGAAGAGATAGACGAAAACTACGTGGAATATTTAACACCAAATATAGAAACCAGATATAAACCTTTAATAGATTCCGACATTTTTGACGAAGTTGACAAAAGTAAACTTAGACTTCGCAAGCCCAGTTCTGGTAAGCCTCCAATGGGGCCAACTTCAGAACAATTACGAAAATTGCGAAAACTTAAACCCGCAAGTGCNCCAGAACGAGCTGATAATCTGCTTGGTAGCGATTTAGATAAAGGAAGCCTAGTAGAACACCAACGCTTTGGAAAAGGAGAAATCATAAATTTGGAAGGCCAGGGTGCCGATAAAAAAGCCGAGATACGATTTGAACATGGTGGTATAAAAAAACTCCTGCTTCGCTTTGCAAAACTTAAATTACTAAAGTAATATTGATTTTTATAAAACCCAATTTTTGTTTTAATTAGTTTTTTATAATTAATTTTAGATACCCTTTTTATTAAAGGGGGTAGAAATTAATTTATAATTTTATAAGATGAATAAAGCGTTTATAGAAGAACAAAGATTCACCCAATGGTGGGTTTGGTTAATTCTTATAGGCCTTGCTAGTATATTAATATATGCTATAATTTCTCAAATTATCTTTAAACAGCAATTTGGCGATAAGCCCATGACAGATATGGGTTTGGTATTTATAACGCTTTCGGTATTTGTTATTATCTATTTATTTAGTTCTCTAAGGCTAAAAACCAAAATTGATAGTGATGCTATAAATATAACGTTCTTACCTTTTNTAAAGCGGCGTATTTTATGGCAAGATGTTGTAGAAGCAAAAGTGATAAATTATAGTTTCGTTGGTTGGGGAATAAGGTTGTTTACTAAATACGGTACCGTTTACAATACAAAGGGTAATATAGGTCTTGCNTTAAAGTTNAGAAATGGTAAAAAAGTACTTATAGGAACTCAAAAAGCTCAAGAACTCAAAACCTTTTTAAAAGCTATAAGCTAAGATTAATTNACTTTTTTTGCTATTCCTTTTTCTTTTTTTGCCTGACCCACAACACCGTATTCAAAGGTATAGCTGTTTTTATTTGTAGAAAGTATTTTTATATGTATGGCCTTTTCTTCAGCCATATTAATGGGGTGAAGCTTTCTAACNATGTATTCACAATCATTTATCCAGCGTATGGAAGAGGTGTCTGCTTTGCCTTCAAAAAAATCGATCTCGATACTGTCGTTTCTTTTAAAAGTAGTTTTTAAAATTTCGGTTCCTACCAAAGTTTCAAATTCAAACACACCTTGCTTAAAATCTTTACAGTTGCGTTCTTGCTCATANCAAGANCTGAAAAACATTAAAAAACAAACAGAATAAAATGGAAACCTCATAAATTTAGTTTTATGCAAATTTCAGAAAAAAAAGAATGAGGTTTTAATTTTTATACGATTTAAATCCACCATCCTTAAAAAAAATAACAATACGGTCAATTGTGCTGCTATTTGAGGTTTCAGTAGATTTAATAGAAGACGTGTCAAAATTAGGAATTTGANGNTTTAAATTTCCGGTANTCGTTTCAGGTTTTATTTTTTCTTGAGTAGTATCAAAAAGGGAAGGTGTTGAAATAAAGGGTTCAGTGATAATTTTATTTTCTTCTCTTGGAAATTGCCCTTTTCNATTCACCAACCAATAAAGCTCTACTTCAGGAAATCGTTCCAAAACTTTTAAAATAAATTCCAGNCTGGGNTTGTTCCTTCCCGATAGGAGATGGGAGATGCTCGAACGGTTAAAATTAATTTCNTGAGCAAATGATGAAGCTGATAAAGCGTAGTAATCTATGACTTCTTTAAGCCGATTAGCAAATTCTTCNTTGTTTAACATTGTAACANGGGTATATTTGATAGTAATATTACAAATGTAAACAATTNGCGCCTAANATTAAAATTTTAACGATAATATTATATATAATCATTAAAGATACACTTTAGTTAATAATATTTAANTTACTAATNATTAATATNTTNNATNTATATTTAAATATTAATNCCTAATACGTCTATAGNTGTAAACAAAACAAGGAATATTTGTTTACCATTATATAAAATTCAGTTATTTTACATGGTTACTTTTGTAAACAATGAGTAGTTTACTTTTGTAAACTGAGAAATGATTAACATGATACTAGATTATAACACTAAATATTTTGAATCCAGATTAAAGGGCAGATATATCACTCTTGAACATATAAAACCTCTTTTAGATCAGTATAAATCTAATTTTGAGATACATAATTTAGGTTTTTCAGTTAGGGGTTTAGACATTCCGTATTTAAAAGTAGGAACAGGGGCGTATAAAATTTTGGCATGGTCTCAGATGCACGGTAATGAAAGCACCACAACTAAGGCTATATTTGACCTTTTGAGCTACTTAAAAAATGGACCTAAGACTGATACAGCTCCAATATTAGAAGCCTGCACGCTTTTAATTATCCCTATATTAAATCCCGATGGGGCTAAGGACTACGAACGTTTAAACGCTAATAAAGTTGATTTAAATAGGGATGCTAAAACATTAAGTCAGCCCGAAAGTAAACTTTTACACGACATTTTTAATGGTTTTAAACCCGATTTATGCCTAAACCTTCATGGACAGCGCACTATTTTCGGTCTTAGCGGCAGTTTAAAGCCAGCTACGCTTTCTTTTTTAGCTCCGGCAGCAGATGTTGAAAAAAGTTTAACCCCGAGTCGTAATATAGCCATGGCTTTAATTTTAAGCATGAATGAGATGTTGCAAAAGCTCATTCCTAATCAAATAGGCAGGTATGATGATACTTTTAATCCTAATTGTGTGGGTGATGCTTTTCAGAAGTTAGGTGCTGCAACTATTTTATTTGAGGCTGGGCATTTTCATGAAGATTATGATAGGGAAAAAATCAGAGCTTATGTTTTTTATGCTTATATTCACTTATTAAATCTAGTTTCTCAGCCTTTTAACATTAAAAATACTCATAAAAGCTATTTTTTAATACCCGAAAACACTAAAAATTTCTGTGATATTCAGATAATAAACGCTAGACTTGATAAAGATTCTGAAATTTTAACCATTTCAATACAATTTTCAGAAACTTTAATAGCAGAAAAAATTGTTTTTATACCAAAAATTCATGAAATCGGAAATTCATGTTTAAATGCTCATAAAACAATTGATGCTCAAGGACTTATTTGTAATAATATAAATGGAAAAGCTGTTAAAATAGAACAAACTATAGAGAAAATTAGGGTAGGGGACAAAGTTTTTGATTTATTATTGTAATTTTTTGTATTTTATAATCATAAATCTTTCGTATTGAATTATATTTACCGCGATTTAACCAAAAAGAAGAGAATTATGGCGAAGTTTAAGCTTGATGAAGTTGACCACCAAATACTGGATATGCTTATTGAAAATACAAGAATCCCATTTACTGATATTGCAAAGAAATTGCTTATTTCAGCAGGAACTGTACATGTTCGTGTAAAAAAGATGGAAGAAGCAGGAATTATTTTAGGATCATCCCTTACTCTTAATTATCAAAAATTGGGATATTCCTTTATTGCTTACGTGGGTATTTATATTAAAAACACTTCACAAACACAATTTGTTTTACAACGTATTAATAACATTCCTTATGTTACTGTTGCTCACATAACAACAGGGAAGTTTAATATTTTTTGTAAAATTAGAGCAAAAGACACCTCTCATGCTAAAAATGTTATTTTTATGATTGATGATATTGAGGGTGTATTGCGTACCGAAACGATGATTTCCCTCGAGGAAAACATAAATGATAAAAAGCGATTGATGCATTCAATTTTTAATGAAATAACCTAAACCTTGAAAAGCAGTTGTCTTTCAACGGAAGAGTTTCATTCGGATTACGAGAAATATATAGATCTTACCGATACGTCGCTCTCTGTAGAAGATATCCTTTTAGATAGTTTCGAAAAAACACATGCTTTATTAAAGGGTATTCCATCTGAAAAATGGGGAATACCCTATGATAAGGATAAATGGACTGTAAAAGAAATTGTACAGCACCTTATAGACAACGAAAGGGTGTTTGCCTATAGGGCAATTAGCTTTGGACGATTTGACACGGTTAATTTAGCCGGTTATAATCATAATGACTATGTTAGAGTTTCTTGTGCAAATAGCAAATCTGTAGAAAATTTACTTTTAGAATACGCTACCCTAAGAGAAGCTACGCTATCTTTATTTAAAAGTTTTGACAGTAAAATGCTAAGTTCTGTTGGATTAGCTAATAATAAAAAAATGTCTGTTAGGGCTATAGCTTTTATTATTGCTGGGCATGAAAAACACCACTGTAAAATTATAAATCAACGGTACTTATAAATAAAGTCATTGCGTTTATTTAAATAGACTTTGGTAATATTCAAAAGCTTCGTATATAAGATCATTGCTTACTTGGCAATCAAATTTTGCATGACCTAATTTTTCTAATAACACAAAATTGATATTTCCATACGTATTCTTTTTATCGAACTTTAAGAGTTCGATAATATTTTTTATATCCTCTAGGCTAAAGTCAGTTTGAGGAAATAGTTCAGCTATATGCCTTG
Source organism: Flavobacteriaceae bacterium (assembly GCA_016765375.1). GTDB lineage: Bacteria > Bacteroidota > Bacteroidia > Flavobacteriales > Flavobacteriaceae > NORP215. Next base: position 11,472 of record JAESQB010000010.1, read on the forward strand.
AAACATCATTTAAAACTGATTTATTAAGCTGTAATACTTTGTTTGACAGATAGTTGGCTAATATTAACCCTATAGCAATGGCTTCGCCATGAAGTAAAGGTTTTATCCCAGAGGAAGAGAGGCTGTATGATTCTATAGCATGNCCTAGCGTATGCCCATAATTTAAAACCTTTCTAATGCCTTTTTCGTTTGGGTCTTCTAATACAACGTCGTGTTTTATGCTAACAGATTCCCAAATAAGATGGTCTAAGTCTTTGTTTATTTCTGGTTTTATGTTTTTTATAGACGCCCATGATGTCTCAGATTTTATAATGCAGTGCTTAAGCATTTCTGCTATTCCCGACCTGAGTTCTCTTTTTGGTAACGTTTTTAGATAGTTAGTATCTATCAAAACCATTTCACCAGTTTTAATGATCCCAATTTGATTTTTTATAACCCCTAAATCCACGCCTGTTTTTCCACCCACCGAAGCNTCAACCATTGCTAATAANGAGGTAGGAACGTTAATATAGGAAATACCTCTCTTGATAGTATTTGCTACAAACCCTCCTAAATCGGTAACAACGCCACCACCAAGATTAATTATAAGGCTGCTCCGGTCTATATCAATATCTGACAGTTGCTGCCATACCTTCATACAGGTATCTATGGTTTTAAATTGTTCGCCTGGTTTAATATTAATATTTTGAATAAGTAGGGGGGATACTTTGTTTAATTTCCCAAGAAAATATTTCAGACAATCGCGTTGTGTATTGCTATCGGTTAATATTATTATTTTTGAAGGATTTTTTTGGTCTATGAAGTTATTGAGGGCCAAATAACAATCCTCATTAAAATATATAGTATAGTCTGAAGCTTTTATCTGTTTCATGTGTCGTTTATATTATTTTAAAGCTTACACATTCCCAATAGTCATCGCTTTTTTTAGTTATAGAACCATTTCTGGTAGGTCTAAAATTATTTTGAATAAGACGCGCTATATAGTTGCTTTAATATAAAATTNAAATGGTGAAATTAAGTAGAAATCTTAAATAATTAGGAGATAAATCTAATTATATTTGTGGCGAATAAATGGTTTATCATGAACGACACCCTTTTTGAAAATACTGCAGATGCTTTTGCTTTAAAGTCAGATTCTGAGCTGGATAGGGCTTATTTTTTGTTTAAAATGATTTCAGCGGCACCGCTGGTTAAAATAGGAACAACGGTTACTAAATTTGCTCTTAATGTCAATCTGCCTGTAGAAGGTTTAATTAGGGCAACAGTTTTCGATCATTTTTGTGGTGGTGTTAATAAAGAAGATTGCCTACCTGTTGTTGATAGGCTTTATGAAAAAAGGGTGAATTCGGTTTTGGATTTTTCAGTAGAGGGTAAAGAGAATGAAGAACAATTTAATGCAACCCTTAACAAGGTAGAGGAGCTTACTATTTTTGCTCAAAATAGAAAAGAAATGCCTTTTGCAGTTTTTAAACCTACAGGTTTAGGACGTTTTAAAATTTGGCAGAAGGTTTCAGAAAAAGCAAGTTTAAATAATGAAGAACAACAGGAATGGGAGCGTATAGAGAAACGTTTTGATGTTATCTGTAAAATNGCGAGCGACAAAAACATTGTTTTACTTATTGATGCTGAGGAGAGTTGGATGCAGGATGCAGCAGATAANCTGGTTACCAGGATGATGGAGAAGTATAATCGCGATAAAGTTGTTGTTTATAATACTTTACAATGTTACCGTTGGGATCGATTGGATTATNTAAGGCAACTGCATAAAGAGGCTATAGCTAAAGGTTATAAGCTTGGATTTAAAATTGTGCGGGGTGCTTATATGGAAAAAGAAAATGATCGTGCCAAAAGCAAAGGCTATAAATCACCTATTTGTGAGAGTAAACAATCTTCTGATGACAACTTTGATGCTATATTAAAATATATTTTTTCTNCTTTAGACGATATATCGCTCTTTATAGGAACTCATAATGAAGCCAGTTGCTATTTGGCTATGCATATGATAGGAGAAAAACAACTTTCTCTTGATGATAACAGAGTTTGGTTTGGACAGTTATACGGTATGAGCGATCATATAAGTTTTAACCTGGCAAAGGCAGGTTATAATGTAGCAAAATANATNCCCTTTGGNCCNGTAAAAGATGTGATGCCTTATTTAATTAGANGNGCAGAAGAAAANACTTCNGTGGCNGGTCAAACCAGTAGGGAATTAGCACTTATAAAAAAAGANAANGCCAGNCGAAANATTTAATTGNGAATNNTTGCNNTNAGTANTTCGNCCTTTTCTGAACAGTTTTTTACAGTAATCTCTAAGGTTCTCTTGTCTATTTTACCTTTAATCACATAAATATTACAGGAATCTAAGTGGGTTTTACTTTTCGAAAAATCCACACGTCCCTTTAATAATAAATAGTTTATTTGTGTGCTGTCCATGCTATAAGCATTAAGCGTTTGTATTGTTTGCGGACTTAAAGATCTTTCTTTTATTCTTATGTTTTTTAATACTCTTTTGTTTGGGCTATAGTCACATGTGGTTTTTTTTCCACTCAAAAAAAAGGCTAAGAAAATTAGCCCTATAGCAAATCCTCCCATATAATAGCCGAAGCGATGCATTAGTTTCATTTAAAATTCAGGTTGTTTAATGTTAGACTAAAAAATTAATAAATTGATATCTCTGTAGGAAAGGTTAAACCAATCTGAAACCGATTTACTTGTTAAAATTCCGTGGTAAAAATACAAACCATTTTTTAAAGTATGGTTAATTCGAATGGCATTTTCTATGCCGCCCTTTTCTGAAATTTCAATAATATAAGGCGTAAATATATTACTTATAGACATTGATGCGGTTTTAGGATACCTGGCCGGAATATTTGGAACGCCGTAGTGAATAACGCCATTTATAATTTTTGTTGGTTGGTCGTGTGAGGTGACTTCGGTAGTTTCAAAACAACCGCCC
>JAESQB010000070.1 GCA_016765375.1 Flavobacteriaceae bacterium
GGTGGCAGATGCCTTGGGTGATATGCTTTATATATTATGCGGTACCATTATCGAGCACGGNATGCAAGATATAATAGAGGAAGTTTTTAATGAAATTCAATCCAGTAATATGAGCAAATTAGGTGCCGATGGCAACCCCATATANNGAGAAGATGGGAAAGTGTTGAAAGGGCCCCAATTACTTTAAGCCTAATATTAAGGAGATATTGGAGAAGTAAAATTTTGAATATCGAATAATGAACACTGAATGATGACGTATTTCGAAATTCAAAATTCTATATTCAGTATTCGATATTTGTAGGATTTATTCTACCTCATAACGCCAACCGTATTTGTCTTCACAAAGGTTGTATTGAATTTGCATAAGTTGTTTTTTAAAAGACGCGGCATAGGTGTTTTCTAATTCAGGCAGGGTGTAGATATTTTCTTGATAGCCAAAGCTAGAAATAGGGGTGACTATAGCAGCAGTACCTGTACCAAAAATTTCTTTTAAGCTTCCATTGTTTGAAGCTTCAACAATTTCGGCAACCGATACCTTTCTTATTTCAACAGTAATATTTTGGTCTTCGGCTATTGTAATAATACTTTTTCTAGTAATGCCGTCTAATATTCTATCGCTTTTTGGAGCGGTAATGAGTTTATTGTCAATTCTAAAAAAAATATTCATGGTGCCGGCTTCTTCAAGAAAATTGTGAGTGCTGGCATCGGTCCAAATAATTTGATCAAAGCCTTCTGCTTTTGCTTGATTGGTGGGATGGAATTGCGCGCCATAATTCCCTGCAGCCTTAACATAACCCACGCCACCACTTGCTGCCCGGCTATATTGTTCGGCAAACTTAACCTTAACCTTNCCTGTATAATAGGCCTGTGCTGGTGAGAGCAAAAACATAAATTTATAAGTATTTGAAGGGGAAGCAGAAATCCCGGGCTCAGTGGCAATGATAAAAGGCCTGATGTATAATGAATTCCCTAAGCCGGATTTAATCCAAGCTTTATCTAATTTTAAAAGCGTAATAAGGCCATCAAAAAAATAATCTTTAGGAAACTCGGGAATAGCCATACGTATTGCCGATTTGTTGATGCGATTAAAATTGTCTTCAGGTCTAAAAAGCCAAACACCTCCATTATCGTCTTTAAAGGCCTTCATGCCTTCAAAAATGGCTTGACCATAATGAAAAACCTTAGCAGAAGGCGGAAAAAGTAAAGGGCCATAGGGTTTTATCTTTGGGCTTTGCCATTGGCCATTCTCATAATTACACTCAAACATATGATCTGTAAACACATCACCAAAACTTAAATTGTTAAAATCTATTTCGTTAATTCTTGAAGACTTTACAGTTTCTATAATTATTTTCGAATTGGTTTGTATGTTCATGTACATGGAAATTAGACTTCAAAATTAAACAAAGAAGAATTATTTATAATAAAATACTGTTCTTAATATACAACAATTTTATTTATCGGAATATAATGCAGATAAGCTGTAATACTATTTAATTTTGATAGGGAAAGAATGAGGAATAGTTAAAAATTTCAAGACCTTTGTAAAATTTTTAAATAGAACTGCAGTATTGAAAAGAGAAATCATCATCACGGCCGATGGCTCTAAAACCATTTCTTTACCCGAATGGAATGAGCAATACCATTCAAAACACGGAGCCATTCAGGAAGCCTATCACGTTTTTATTAAAGCTGGGCTATCCTTGTTTAAAAATCAGGACTTATCTATTTTAGAAATTGGTTTTGGCACCGGCCTTAATGCTTTAATTAGTTTATTAGAATACAAAACTCAAAACTTAAAAGTGACTTATCATGGTATAGAAGGGTATCCGGTGGCTTTGTCAGAAATTAAAGCNTTGAATTACAGTGAGTTTTTAAATATTTCAGAAGCCGTTTTTTTGAAATTACACACTTCAAATTGGGAAGAATTCATACAGATTGAGGAAGGATTTAGGCTTAAAAAGGAAAACATGTTTTTTGCCGATTTATCCTATAAAAACTGTTTTGATCTCGTGTATTTTGATGCTTTTGGGCCAAGAGTTCAACCCGATTTGTGGACAGAAACCATTTTTAAAAATATGTATAAGGCCTTAAAAACCGGAGGCGTTTTAGTAACTTATTCGGCTAAAGGCAGTGTGCGTAGAGCNATGCAAAGCGTTGGGTTTTCTGTTGAACGTCTTCCCGGACCTCCAGGAAAAAGAGAAATGTTACGGGCTACAAAATAAATATCGAATACTGAATATCGAATTATAAAGTAATAAGTTTTTTAAATAAATTACTCCGTTCAGCCTTTTAATGAACTTAGCCGAGTTGTTCGATATTCAACATTCAATATTCGATATTCAACATTCGATATTCGATGTTCAATATTCTATATTCTTATTCTGTTTTTGTAGCGCTAATTTCAAAGGACATTACCAGATCATCACTTATAAAACGGTCTTTAAGATCTCCAAAAACCGACTTCGACATATAATTAACTTCCCAAAGGGTTCGGTTTATGATAAAAGATTCACTCGACATTTTTAGAGCGTTTCCGTCTGCTTCAAAGCTTATTGGGAATTCAATATTTTTGGTAATACCTTTTATAGTAAGGTTTCCGCTTAATATTGTTTTTCCTTCAACTTCGTTTAGACCGGTAATTTCAAAACCTGCAGTAGGGTGTGCAGTTATATTAAAGAAATGTTCTTCCTGTCCTTCTTTAGTTCCTTTTAAGTGACCTTCTAATTGCTCTTTACCTTTTCCTGCTTCAAGACTCAATACGGTTATCGTATTCATGTCCATGACAACACTTCCGCTGTCTAATTTATTATCAACAGTGCTAAATGTACCTGAAGCTGTATTAACGGTGCCATTAAATTTTCTGCCAGGCATAGTGGCATTCCAATTTAATACAGAAGTAGAATCGATAGTATATGTTACAGAAGTAACNNCNGCTTCTTTAACTGCTGCGGCATCTTTAGCTTCATTTTTATCACTCTTACATGCCATTACNCTTAAAGCAATAGCCAATACAAAAAAAGGTTTAAAAAATTTGAATTTCATGGTTTGTTAGTTTGATGGATTATTAAGTAAACAAAAATAGGGTATTAGTACACATGAAATCTTAAATTAATACTAAATTATATGGTGACATTTTGACAAATTAAAAGAAATGGCAGTACTTTTGCCCTTTTAAAAATGAAAACCCGCCTGCCGGACGGGCAGGAAGAAAATACAACTCACAATGAGCAAAAGTAAAGATATAAAAAAGCCTATAAAAGATAAAGATAAATCTCTAGCTGTTGAAGCCCAAGAGAATATTGAGGGAGTGGATGAGCTAACGCAATTAACTGAGAGTCTTCAAAAAGAAAAAGATAAGTTTATAAGGTTGTTTGCAGAATTTGAAAACTATAAAAAACGAACATCAAGAGAGCGATTAGATCTTTTTAAAACGGCAAATCAAGAGGTTATATTGGCCATGTTGCCTATTATAGATGATTTTGATCGCGCCTTACCCGAATTAAATAAAACTGAAGACAATGGTTTGTTTAAAGGCATTGAGTTAATTAGCAATAAATTAAGAGAAACTTTAAAGGCAAAAGGTTTAGAAGAAATTAATGTAAAGCAAGGTGATGTCTTTGATGCAGACCATCATGAGGCTGTTACTCAAATTCCGGCGCCTTCTAAAAAGTTAAAAGGAAAAATTATTGACATTTTAGAAAAGGGTTATACCTTAGGTGATAAGGTGATTCGTTATCCAAAAGTCGTGATAGGACAATAATTAGGAAGCCCCTAATAATATAAAATTTATGAAAGACGATTTTTACGAAATATTAGGATTAGATAAGAATGCTTCGGAGGCCGAAATTAAAAAAGCTTACCGAAAAAAAGCCATTCAATATCATCCTGATAAAAATCCGGGCGATTCTAATGCCGAAGAACAATTTAAAAAGGCAGCAGAGGCTTACGAAGTATTGAGCGACCCAAATAAAAAAGCACGTTATGATCAATATGGTCATCAAGCCTTTGAAGGTGGTGGTTTTGGTGGTGGCGGAATGAATATGGATGATATTTTCAGTCAATTTGGAGATATTTTTGGTAGTGCATTTGGTGGCGGTTTTGGTGGCTTTGGTGCTGGACGTCAGGCTCGCGTAAAAGGCAGTAATTTGCGAATAAGAGTACNTCTTACTTTAGAAGAAATTGCCACTGGGGTTGAGAAAAAAATTAAAGTAAAACGNAAAATACAAGCAAAAGGAACTACTTATAAAACCTGTTCAACCTGTAATGGTAGCGGGCAAGTAACGCGTATTACCAATACTATTTTAGGGCGCATGCAAACAGCATCGCCATGTACTATGTGTAGAGGTGGAGGCCAAATAATTGATCAAAAACCGGCTAATGCCGATGCTCAGGGNATGTTGCTCACCGAAGAGACGGTTTCTATAAAAATACCGCCAGGGGTAGTAGACGGCATGCAATTAAAAGTTACCGGAAAAGGCAATGATGCTCCCGGCAATGGCATTTCAGGCGATTTGTTGGTGGTGATTGAAGAATTGGTACATGAGCATTTACAACGTGAAGGCGATAATTTGCATTTCGATCTATATATAAGCTTTTCTGATGCTGTTTTAGGTACATCAAAAGAAATTGATACCGTTAGCGGGAAGGTGCGCATTAAAATTGAAGCAGGCGTTCAAAGTGGTAAAATTTTACGCTTAAGACGTAAAGGTATNCCAAGCATAAATGGGTATCAAACGGGTGATTTATTGGTCCATGTTAATGTCTGGACACCCAAAACACTCTCTAAAGAACAAAAAGAATTCTTCGATAGAATGACTGATAATGAGCATTTTACACCTAAACCTGAGAAGGATGACAAATCATTTTTTGAAAAAGTGAAAGATATGTTTTCATAAGTAAGATAAATTTACCTATCTTTGGATGTCGCTATATTCTATATAGTGATAATTTTTCTTTTTCATAGCAATTTTTTCCCACCCAGAACGTAAGTTTTGGGTGGGTTTTGTTTTCAGGACNTTTTTTATTTTTATGTGTAATATTTTATCGATGAAATACACTAACACCTATATAATGGTATATACTATATCAGAATAGCCGTTATTTCAATATCTTTATAAAAATTTGAATCTATTTATGAATACACTTTTAGAAGTAAAAGAGGTCTCCAAATCGTTTGGCAATTTTAAAGCCTTAAATAATGTATCAATACAAGTACCTAAATCCAGTATTTTTGGCCTTTTGGGACCTAATGGAGCCGGAAAAACAACCCTTATCCGCATTATCAATCAAATTACCATGCCCGATTCCGGAAGTGTAATTCTGGATGGTGAAGCTCTAAAACCACAGCATGTACAATATATTGGATATTTGCCTGAGGAACGTGGCCTTTATAAAAGCATGAAGGTGGGTGAGCAGGCATTATACCTTGCCCAGTTAAAGGGCTTAAGTCATTCGGAAGCTAAAAAACGATTAAAAATGTGGTTTGACCGCTTGGAAATTGGAGATTGGTGGAACAAAAAAATACAGGAACTCTCAAAAGGAATGGCTCAAAAAATTCAGTTTATAGTCACCGTGTTACATGAACCCAAGTTGTTAATTTTTGATGAACCTTTTAGTGGTTTCGATCCTATTAATGCTGANCTTATAAAAAANCANATNTTAAATCTTAGAGANGAAGGTGCCACGGTAATTTTTTCGACCCACCGTATGGAATCGGTAGAAGAAATGTGTGATCATATTGCCCTAATTCATGAATCTAATAAACTTTTGGAGGGAAAGTTGGTAGATATAAAAAAGCAATACAAATCCAACACCTTTGAAATAGGCTTACAAACCGATAATAAAGAANCTGTGCTTTNAGAATTGAATGAGAAATTTCAACTTTCAGATGCCACTTTCAAGACTTTAAATGATGAACTTCAATTTAATATTGAACTCGGTGATAATGGTTCTTCAAACCAATTGGTATCCTTTTTAACTCAAAAAGGGCAACTCACTCATTTTGTAGAGGTTATACCCTCGGTAAGTGATATTTTTATTCAAACTGTAAAAAACAACTAATTCTTTAACGATGAATCACCTTTCCCTAATNATAAAAAGAGAATACCTCACTAAGGTAAAAAATAAGTCGTTTATATTAATGACCTTTTTAACCCCATTTATTATGGTGGGTTTAATAGCACTTATAGCCTATTTATCAAGTTTAAATAGCGATGAAGTTCGAACCATTTCAATTTTNGATGAGAGCGGTTTGTTTAGNGCTCAATTTNAAGATACNGAACTGACTAAATATAAAATGCTCAAAGANATTTCTTTGGAAGACGCNAAAAAAATGGTTGAAGAGAGCGAAAACTACGGGCTATTATATATTCCANAAACCGAAAATATTGACGCACTATCAAGTGTAGTNACCTTTTATTCGGAAGAATCACCTTCTTTAATAGTACTTGAAAATATTGAGGATAGAATTGAAGACAAAGCGCGAATCATAAAATATGAAAATGCAGGAATTAATGCTGATCAAATTGAAGCGCTTAGTATAAGAATAAGTGCCCGACAGGAAACGTTTAAAGGCGAAGAGACCTCAAAATTTGGTTCGGTTTTAAAAATAGCCTTCGGCGGTATAGCGGGTTACTTATTATTTATGTTCATTGTTATTTATGGTGCTATGATAATGCGATCGGTCATTGAAGAAAAAACCAGCCGTATTATTGAAATTATAATTTCTTCGGTAAAACCCATAAAATTACTTTTAGGTAAAATTATAGGGACCTCTTTAGTAGGTCTTTCACAGTTTATAGCTTGGATTATTTTAGGTAGTATATTGATTGCTGTTACGAGTCTAGTATTAGGCATTGATACTTCGGCTACAGCAAATCCTGAAATTTTAAATGCAACGGCTAACAATCCAGAATTTCAACAAACGGTAACTCAGTTTATTACTGAAGTCAATAATTTGCCATTACTCAATTTGGTCATTATGTTTATTTTGTTTTTTATAGGAGGCTACCTTCTATATGCCTCTTTATATGCTGCAATTGGTGCTGCTGTTGATAATGAAACAGACACCCAACAATTTATGATGCCTATTATGATGCCGCTTATCATAGGTATGTATGTTGGCTTTTTTACAGTTATTGAAAATCCACATGGCAGTATATCACAAGTGTTTTCTTATATACCGTTTACGTCTCCCGTAGTCATGTTAATGCGTATTCCTTTTGGAGTACCTCTATGGCAACAAATACTGTCAGTAGTTATTTTATTTGCTACCTTTATGGGTATTGTATGGGTTGCCGCTAAAATTTATAGAGTCGGCATTTTAATGTACGGTAAGAAACCAAGTTATAAAGAGCTGTGGAAATGGCTTAAATATTAGAAGCTAGAAGTTAGAAAATAGACCTGCCTGCCTTGCCCGTCGGCAGGCAGGGAAAAGAAATTTATCTTAATACTTGACTCNTGACTCTCTGTGTTTGGTTCTGAAATGACTTTAAAAGAAATTTAAAATATGCCAAAAATATTAATTATTGAAGACGAAGCTGCCATTAGAAGGGTATTGGTTAAAATTTTAACCGAAGAAAATGATAGCTACCATCTTGAAGAAGCCACTGACGGTTTAATAGGTATAGAGCTTATAAGGAAAGAAGATTTTGATTTGGTGCTCTGTGATATTAAAATGCCTAAGATGGATGGNGTTGAGGTATTGGCTGCCGTAAAAAAAATTAAACCCGAANTGCCNATGGTCATGATNTCGGGTCATGGTGATATAGAGACTGCCGTNAATACCATGCGTATGGGTGCTTTTGATTATATTTCAAAACCNCCAGACTTAAACAGGTTATTAAGTACTGTGAGAATTGCGCTTGATCAAAAAGAACTGGTGGTTGAGAATATTCGTCTTAAGAAAAAGGTGAGTAAAGTCTACCAAATGATAGGAGAGTCTCAAGCTATTAATGACATAAAAGAAATTATAGAAAAGGTGTCTCCAACTGAGGCTCGGGTTCTTATTACCGGTGAAAATGGAACTGGAAAAGAATTGGTTGCCCATTGGTTACATCAAAAAAGCAATAGGTCCAAGGGTCCAATGATAGAGGTTAATTGTGCTGCAATACCTAGTGAACTTATTGAAAGTGAATTATTTGGCCACATAAAAGGCGCTTTNACCTCGGCTAATAAAGACCGGGCAGGAAAGTTTGAAACCGCCAATGGAGGCACTATTTTTTTAGACGAAGTAGGAGACATGAGTCTTTCGGCACAGGCAAAAGTGTTAAGAGCGCTTCAGGAAAATAAAATTCAACGTGTAGGAAACGATAGAGATATAAAAGTAGATGTACGCGTTATTGCTGCTACCAATAAAAACCTAAAAGCCGAAATTGAAAAAGGTGCCTTTAGGGAAGATTTATACCACAGATTGGCTGTTATTTTAATAGATGTGCCTTCATTAAATGATAGAAGGGATGATATTCCTTTATTAATAAATTATTTTTCTGAAAAAATTTCTAATGAGCAAGGAACGGTTCAAAAATTATTTTCAGAAAAGGCCATTCAACTGCTTCAGGAATACGACTGGACAGGCAATATTAGAGAACTGCGCAATGTAGTAGAACGGCTAATAATATTAGGCNGCGAGNAGGTAGATGAGCAAGATGTNAAACTCTTTGCTAAGAAGTAGTGATATTGTAAAAATTTATCTAATTTTAGCGCTATGATTGCNCTAAAATACGANANATTTAAAGNTAAAANCCNNATTTTACTTTCNNATTTTGAAACNCNGNTGGANCTAAAAAAAGATAAANCAGANATAGAANATCANTTAGAAANNGTAAGAAAATCNCTTGGNAAACTTCANGANACNCTTTATGCCCANGGTAAATATGCCGTNTTAATTTGNCTACANGGCATGGATACTTCAGGTAAGGACAGTTTGATACGCGAAGTGTTTAAAGATTTTAATTCAAGAGGTATTGTCGTGCATAGTTTTAAAGTACCTAGTAGTTTAGAACGCAATCACGATTATTTATGGCGGCATTATATAGTCCTTCCGGAGCGAGGTAAATTTGCAGTTTCTAACCGTACACATTACGAAAACGTTTTGGTAACAAGAGTTCATCCAGAATATATTTTGGCAGAGCAACTTCCCGATGTTCACAGTTTAAGTGATGTAAATGAAGATTTTTGGGCAAAACGCTTAACGCAAATTAATGCCTTTGAAAAAACCATTTCAGAAAACGGAACCTTGATCTTTAAGTTTTATTTACACCTTTCAAAAGAAGAACAAAAAAACAGATTGCTGAGACGACTGGAAAAGAAAAGTAAACATTGGAAGTTTTCTCCAGGCGATTTAAAAGAACGCAAACTGTGGGACGATTATATGAGCTGTTATCAAGAGGCCATAAACAAAAGTTCTAAACCCCATGCGCCTTGGTATATTATACCTGCAGATGATAATCCTGCTGCGCGCTATCTTGTAGCTCGAATTTTATACGATACCTTACAACAATTTAAAGACATTAAAGAACCCGAATTAGATTCTGAAACGGCAGCTTTGATAGATGATTATAAAAAACAATTAAATGAAGAATAAATACCATCGAAATATTTTTAACACTATGAAATACAGTTTTTTAACTGCTCTTTTTTTAGCCGTTAC
>JAESQB010000071.1 GCA_016765375.1 Flavobacteriaceae bacterium
ATTAATTGCTTCATTAATTTTTTTTCAGTTGTTTTATTTGTTTAAAAAAGCACATGCTAAGGTAACAGAAAAAACTTGATTTTTCCCTACATTTCCATTTTTAACAACATCACTAAGACCAAAGTTATAGCGTACATCTATACTCAAATCGAAGGGTAGATCTATTCCTATTCCTATATTTCCTGTTATGTCGATATCCTCTACTTCAAATAAGCTCCCTAACACCTTAGTGATATTATCATTTACTACAAAACCAAATTGAGGGCCACCTTGAATATTAATACCTTTTAGTAGATAATATTTTACTAATACTGGAAACCTGATATAATCAATATTTAATTTTTGATTATTCAATTTTGCACCTTCTTTAGAAAATAATGCCTCAACTTGAATGGCAATCTTGTTATTTATAAACCCTTTAATAAAAGCTCCGGTAAGAAGTCCCGTTTTATTCTCATTATTAGCTGCATCAGAAAAATTTGAAAAATTTGCACCTGCTTTTGCGCCAATTTTAATACCTTGGTTACGCCCTTGTGCATGCAGACCTAAATTTATAAAAATGAATAAAATGCCTAAAAAAACATGTTTCATGATCAATTGATTTAAATTTATAAATTGAATTTTAAATTNGAAACAAGGAGGTCGTAAAAATGTTACTAATAAATACTATTTTAAATTATAATTCTAGGAGGGTTTTAAAATTAATCATTTTTATTGGTTCATTCCAATTAATAATTTTTTTTCTCTTATAAACTNAAAAACAATAAATAAGACTATATGAATTGGCTTACGGCTCTTATACATTATAAAGATTATTTACGCATAGAGCGCGGCTTATCAACAAATACCGTTGAGAGTTATGCCCTTGATGTTAAAAAATTAATGCGTTGGTTAGACCATNANGATATATCCTCCACGCCAATAAAAATTAAAGAGCAGGAAATTCAAGATTTNATATACCATATTGCTAAAACGGTAAGTCCCAACAGTCAGAGCCGCNTTATTTCGGGATTAAAAGGCTTTTTNAACTATCTTATTTTTGAAGATTACAGAACAACAAATCCTTTAGAGCTNATAGAAGCTCCAAANATTGGCAGGAAATTACCCGATACNCTTTCTTTAAATGAAATTGACACCCTAATACAAACTATCGACNTAAGCAANGCNCANGGNGAGCGTAACCGTGCCATAATCGAAACCCTTTACNGCTGNGGNTTAAGAGTTTCTGAATTNATTNATTTAAAACTTTCGGATCTGTTTTTTGAAGAAGGCTTTATAANAGTTACAGGAAAAGGNAATAAACAGCGTGTTGTGCCTATTAATACAGTGACACAAAAATATATTTCAATTTATAAAAACCAGATCAGAAACCANCTNCCCATTAGCGATCAANCCAAGGATACTCTATTTATTAATCGCAGAGGCAATNGGCTTAGTCGTGCTATGATCTTTACCATAATCAAACAATTGGCTGAAAAAGCAGGTATCAAAAAAAATATCAGTCCACATACCTTTAGGCATTCTTTTGCCACCCATCTNCTCGAANGAGGCGCCGATTTNAGAGCCATACAACAAATGTTAGGCCATGAAAGCATCACCACTACNGAAATTTACATGCATATGGACAAAAGCCACCTCAANGAAATTTTACACAATTTCCATCCCAGACGATAGGTTTTAGTGGCGTCTTGTTAGTTCTAATTTACTTATAAAACTTCTTATACTTCACATAAGAGAAATAGCCTAATACCGTCACTCCTATCAGAGTATAGTACACAAATGTTGGTGTAATGGGTTTATCACCACTGGCATAGGAATGCAGTCCGGTGAGGTAAAAGTTNACCCCAAAATAGGTCATCATNATGGAGGAAAAAGCCAAGATAGCCATTAAATTAAAACCCCATTTACCACGCAAACCGGGCACCAAACGCATGTGAATAACAAAGGCGTAAATCATAATACTAATCAAAGCCCAGGTTTCTTTGGGATCCCAACCCCAATAACGTCCCCANCTTTCGTTNGCCCACATACCACCCAGAAAATTCCCNATGGTTAGCATAATNAGACCAACGGTNACNGACATTTCGGTAATNACNGTAAGCTCATTAATATTNAGNTTCATTTTAGCTTTATTCTTATTTGTAGTAAGNATCATAAGTAGCAATGNNGAAGCNCCTAANATCATNCCNAAGGTAAAAGGCCCATANCTGCCNACAATAATGGCCACNTGNATCATTAACCAATACGAATCGAGTACGGGTTGCAGGTTGGATATGGCGGGGTCCATCCAACTTTGATGAGCTACCCATAAAATAATGGCTGCAACAAAAGCCGTTGATGCTATTGTTAGCATAGAGCGTCTGCCAAATATTAAGCCGAAGAGTACCGTTGCCCAAGCCACATAAATAACCGACTCATAGGCATCGCTCCAAGGCGCATGACCGCTCACATAAGCGCGTGCNATAAGCCCAAGACTCATGAGTATAAAAAAGCCCCAGATCACATATTTACAAGCCTTTATAAGCATGTTAAGTGATTTACGCTCTTTAAATATTTGAGCAATAATAAAAATAAACATTAAAATACCTATAAGTNAAAANTATTTATAAAGTCTATTAAAAATGTCTACTTTATTGTATAATATTTCGGCTTTTACCGCTTGTGCCGATGGAATAACTTCAGCACCATGTTTTTTCTGAAAATTAATCATGCCCGACAGATAGTTATCTGCCGCACTGTAATCATTGGTCTTTCTCGCATTTTCTAAAGCCTCAAAATAAAGCGGAAGAATGTTTTTGGTAAATAAAGAGTCTCGTCCTCTAAACATATCCTCCTGAAGTTCGGGATAGGACACCCATTTATTATTGCTATGGTTAGGAATAGGAAAAACTTTTAATATACTACCGCTCAAAGCCTGATTAAGCACATAAAAATTTTCACCAGCTTTTATAAACCCTTTTTCTATACTACTGGGGTTTGCTTTCCTAGAGGCTTCATCAAGATAAGGTGCCAGTTTATAATTTCCTTCTTTATCAAAAAGGTCAACCAATGAAATATGGCGCGAATCAGAAGGAACATCAATAGCCTGTTTTAAGCTATCGTTTTTCCAATCTAGCTTTATAAGTTTTGCTTCAACCCAAAGCCTGGGGTATTGGGTCATGGAAATAAACACTTGATTAGGGTCTAAGCCATTAAAATTGGTCTTACGGCTTATTTTTCGAAGCAATTCTGAAGCAAAAGTATGCACNGGTTTCATACGGCCGTTATCTTGAATGACCAATTCTCCAAATTTAGCAGCCTGTTCTTTAGGTATTGCCGAAACTTGAATAAGTGAATCGACTATGGCATTATACCCTATTAAATGAGGTGGTGTTTCTTGTGAAAAACCCGAAAGTGAAATAGCTAAAAATCCAACAAGTGTTAATTTAGCCTTCTTAGCTTTTATTTTGTTTAGCATTTTCCTGAGTTCACCAAAGCGGGTGTGCTTGCCAAAGAGCGTTGATATCATGGCCATAAACAATAAGAAATACCCAATATAAGTAACCCATGTGCCCCAAAAATCGTGGTTTACTGAAATCACGGTACCTTTCTCATCGGGATCGAAACCCGATTGAAAAAAACGGTAACCTTTGTGATCTAATACATGATTCATATAAATATCGTAATCAAAAAAATCGGTTTCGCTATTGTTTATGGTAAGCTTGCTCTTAAATGCCGAATAACCGGCTTCGGTACCCGGGTATTTATCNGCAATAAAATCGTTTAGGGTAATGCTAAAAGGCAGNTTATACACTTTAGAGGCATAACTTAANTAAACTTTTAATCCGTTTAGCTCAACTATTTTNGGNTTGGGNTANGTGCCCTTACCGCCTAATNATTGCACTTCTTTTGTTTCATTTCCTGAACTAACTTCTAAAATAAGCGCATCTTGAAGTCCTGGTTTTATCTCTTTCGCTTTTATCAAACCTAGTCTTCCATGTTCAAGTGAATTTGGAATAACAAACTGCATATCGGCAACCTGATACAAGGATCGAAAATGTAAAGGTTCAATACTATCTTTTATAACCTGACCCTGTAGCTGATCGGCCATACGCANGAAACTGCCTTCAAANGGCGATTCTAAAAAATANCCNTCNNCTTCNGAATANCTAATNTTTATAGCGCCNGGAGTGNGNTTGTTTATAGCAAAAATAATATTGTGAATACTNNCTACTTCGCCTTNTTTCACCCAATGCTCGTGCCGGTTACCATCGCCGGCTTCTACAATTTTAAGGTATTCAGAGCCATTCTCATCTGGTATNAGACCNTCTTCNGCATCACTTATAAAGTTTTTATAGCTAATTTTAANAGGANTNTTATTATAGCTAGTCTTTACAGTAAAATTATTGTTTAAGCGTTCTGAAAGTCGTAATGCCTTAGGTTTTACATGAAGACGTTGGGTTACACCATCAATCTTAAAATCGCCATCAACAAATACAGTGAGGTAGGTTTGGTCGGATAAAATGGTGTTTTCTGTAGCCCCTTCTCTTATAGACATGATGCCTTCNTAACCAATATAACGGGTAATAAAAGCCCCTACAATTATTAATATAAAAGAAAGGTGAAGGCCAAGGGTAGCCNATTTTTCTTTTCTAAAAAGACGGTATCTGCCTATATTTCCAATAAAATTAACAACAAACAAAAACAAAATGGCTTCAAACCACCAAGCATTATAAATTAACTCCCTGCTATAAGGCGTTGGTGCTGTTTCACTTGATGCATCCAAAAATGTACCAGTGGCCATAGCAANAGCAAAGACAATAAATAAAATAGCGGTTAAACGGGTTGAAAAAATAAGGTTTGCAATCTTTTTCTGCATGGCTCTAAAAATTTGCGCAAATTTAAGTAATAAAGGCCAATGAAAAGTATATNTGNATTATAATNTTTTCTAAAAATTTTAGTTTTATCAAATAAACTTTAATAATGAAATGCGAATAAGCAAATATTTTTAAAAANTAAAACAGTTTAAAGCAANATTTTACTAAATATTACAATAATATTTAAATCACAACCCGCTTTGAAGCCATTTATTCCTAAAAATTTTAAAAAAAAGATAAGAAATTTTCACTATTCTTGTTTTTTNACAAATAAATNGTTAGATTTAAGTGATNTAANAATAAAAAATGACAAGTATAAACCTCACAAAAGGACATTTATTAGTTGCAGAGCCCACTGTAATTAATGATAATTCGTTCAACCGATCTGTAGTATTAATTGCAGATCATAACCAAAATGGTTCGGTGGGCTTTATCCTCAATAAACCTCTAGAGTACACTTTAGGTAAACTTATTCCCGAAGTAGATTCAGATATCAATGTGTTTTACGGAGGTCCTGTTGAGCAGGACAACCTTTACTTCATTCATAAAATTCCCGATCTAATTCCTAACAGCATCGAAATTGCTCATGGCATATATTGGGGAGGTGATTTTAATATGGTGCTTAAACTCATAAAGCAAAAACTTCTACACAAGTCTGAAATTAGATTTTTCTTAGGTTATTCCGGATGGGAGACCAACCAATTAGACCAAGAACTGGAAATTAACAGTTGGGTGGTTGTAAGAAACAGGTATGAGAATAAGTTAATCGAAAAATCGCATGATAATTTTTGGAAAGAAAAAATGATTGAACTTGGTGGCGACTATCTTATATGGGCCAATGCCCCTGAAAACCCAAGTTTAAATTAAGCTTCTAATATTTTCTCATTTAATTTAGCCAGAATAGTTTTTGCTTTTTCTGTAGTATATCTTTTTTTTCTGTATTTGCTAATAGGCTTAATGCCTTTAATGACATTGCTTATAAATATTTCGTCAGCATTTTGCAATTCAAAAGGCGAAATAGAAGCCTCTTCTATATTATATTCGGGCATTTGCTCAAGAACGTTTATAATTTGCTTTCTCATCACCCCTTTTATACAACCATCACCAAGAGGAGGCGTTTTTATAAGATTATCTTTTATCAAGAATAAATTGCCTTCCAGAGCCTCTACAACCATTTTATTTTGATTTAGGAGCAAGCAATTGTCAAAATCATTTTCTTGCGCGTAAATGCTTCCCAGTACATTTATCAAACGGCTATTGGTCTTAAGATTAGACATGAGTCCAGGTTGCACAAAATGATCTTTAAACAATTCTACTTCACAAAAAGCCTCGTCAATGGTATAAAATGACGTCTTTAAAGGCGTGGATTCTATAATATAATCTATATTATTATCGGTTGGTTTATAATAACCACCTTGTTTTCTAATAACAATAATCTTAATTCTATAAGATGNAGCNNTAATTGAAGATGCTTCAATGGTTTTTAGAATTTCGGCTTCCATAAATTCCATGGTAAAATNCATNGGAATCTCCATTCGCAGAATACGCATTGAGGACATGAGCCTAAAATAGTGGTCTTCTAGAAATAAAACTTTNCCTGCTACNGTTTTAATAGTCTCAAAAAGGCAATCGCCATATGCCAANCCCCTATTTGAATGAGAGATATTAGCCTCTTGTAGTAAATCGCCATTAAAATTTATCATAAAAAAATCCAGATTCTGATTAGAACCTACAAATATACATTGAACTCATCTTGGGTTCATCCAAAATGTAAAGGAATTTATGNAGATCCAAGNGTNTGCTTTAGTTCAGAAACTAAATTGGTCCACAACATTTTATCTTCTTCTATTTCATCATNATCAGCATAATCGGTGATCATAAGAGAGACGTCTTTGGTGATCTCATCAACCTGAATACGCATTTCGAAATACACATCCAAACCCTCATCTTCATCNTCAGTCCATATAAACTTGACGAATTCATTATTTTTTTTACTTAACAATTTAGCATCTTCTTCACTATCATCCCAAATAAAGGTAAAGCTTTCGCCACGCGAATTAACATTATCGGCATACCACTCGGAAAGTCCAGAGGGTGTAGAGATATATTGATAAAGTAACGAAGGAGAAACATGAATAGGGAATTCCATCTCGTATTTAGTTTTGTTTTCCATGTTTTAGTTGGTTGCTTTTATTAATGCCCAATATATAGATTAAATTTAGCATTGGGAAAGAAATAAAAAAAAATATTTTAATGTTTTAAACTTTGTCCTCCTCTTTTTTGTTTTTATCTTTGCAGCCGCAAATCNCGGCGAGGTAGCTCAGNTGGTTAGAGCGTCGGATTCATAACCCGGAGGTCGGGGGATCGTGCCCCCCTCTCGCTACATACTTTAAATCAATGAAAATGCGCTTTTTAGCGCATTTTTTTATGCCTAAAATATGGATATCTCACAAAACGAATACTCAAGCGAATACTATCCTAATTTATACTTAGCAAAAATTCATCGCCATTACGGTTTTCCTCAAACCTTATTGAATTTTCTTGAGTATATTTCATTTTTTTTTAATTAAATGCTGAAACAATACCAATAATTCAAATAAAACATAAGCTGTATAGAGTCACCTTTTTAATAACAGGTAATTATATACAAGTGTTGTGCCTAATTAAAAAAATGACGAAATTAATATTCATATCAGCGATAATTTTTCTGACCTCATGTAATAAATTGAAAAATACGGATAAGACTAACGAAAAGATTCTTATTGAAAAAGTACAGGTAGTAGATACAATACAAAAAGCAAAAATCGAAAAAACTGAAATCAAACAGCCTAAAATAAAGAGCAAAAATATTGAAATTTTTGACTGTCCTGATTTTAATTTTCAAACAGCAAGAGTACAGGCAGATTCATTACTAATTTTTATGAATAGAGCAAAAACCGCTGAACTAAATGTTCAATTAGACTGGGAAAGAAAGTTTTTTTGTGCTTACCCAAATTCTTTTAAAGAAATGCAAAACATTTTCGGTTATGACGACACAAAAGGAGAAGCTCCTTTATATTCAGATGGTTTTAAATTTATTAACTTTTTTAGTACGTTAAATTCAATTCATAAAAAACAATATTACGCAAAGTACATAGATATAAATATTGACGGAATATGGGAAGCTGACAATATACAAGGAGCTTTTGGTTTTGACACAAAACTACTCGAAGACATAGAAAATATCTCTTCGACTTTTGAAAACTATAGTGA
>JAESQB010000072.1 GCA_016765375.1 Flavobacteriaceae bacterium
TACACATTAAACAGGAAGTGCATCACATCGCCATCGTTAACGACATAATTTTTACCCTCTACACGCATTTTACCAACTTCTTTTACTTTGGCTTCGGTACCATAAGTTACATAGTCATCATAACCTATAACTTCGGCTCTAATAAAACCTTTTTCAAAATCGGTATGAATAACGCCCGCAGCTTGGGGCGCTGTATCGCCTATATTAATAGTCCACGCTCTTACCTCTTTTACGCCTGCCGTAAAATAGGTGTGCAGGTTTAATAATTTATAGGCCAAACGTATAAGCTTAGAGGCTCCTGGCTCATTTAAACCTATATCTTCCAGAAACATCTGGCGTTCTTCATAATCTTCCAACTCATTAATATCGGCCTCTGTACCCACTGCAAGGGTTATAACTTCGGCATTTTCATCTTTAACCGCTTCTTTTATTTGCTCTACATAAGCATTGCCAGATACCGCTGCACTTTCATCTACATTACACACGTACATGACTGGCTTATCGGTAATAAACTGTGTAGGTTTCACATAATCAAGGTATTCGGCTTCGCCAAATTCTAAGGCTCTTACCGAAATTCCAGATTCTAAAGCGGCTTTAATTTTTAATAATACAGCCTCTTCTTTTTGAGCTTCTTTATTTCCGGTTTTAGC
The DNA here is from genome assembly GCA_016765375.1 of Flavobacteriaceae bacterium. Lineage (GTDB taxonomy): Bacteria > Bacteroidota > Bacteroidia > Flavobacteriales > Flavobacteriaceae > NORP215. The sequence continues at coordinate 651 of JAESQB010000072.1, forward strand.
GGCGCGTTTAACTTTATCTAGCTTTTTATCGGTAGTTTCTAAATCTTTTAACTGCAACTCCATATCAATGGTTTCCTTATCTCTTAAAGGATTTATCTCTCCATCAACATGAACAACATTATCATCATCAAAACAACGTAAAACATGTAAAATAGCATCGGTTTCTCTAATATTCCCCAAAAACTGATTGCCCAAGCCTTCGCCTTTACTAGCACCTTTTACAAGGCCAGCAATATCCACGATCTCAACCGTTGCAGGTAATACCCGTTCAGGTTTAACCAAGGATTCTAGTTTTTCCAAACGAGAGTCTGGCACATTAACCACACCTATATTTGGCTCAATAGTACAAAAAGGGAAATTGGCACTTTGTGCCTTAGCATTCGATAAACAATTAAATAAGGTTGATTTTCCAACGTTGGGTAATCCTACAATACCAGCTTTCATATAAAAAGAAAAATAATTACGGCGGCAAAGATAAGTTTTACAACTAAATTTAACCCTAAAATACGGTTAATTATTAGGATGCATAAAGGCTTGCTTGCCTAACAACTCCGATTCGGTTTCTACATGGGCATCATCGGGCACACAGCAATCAACCGGGCAGACGGCCGCACACTGGGGCTCATCATGAAACCCTTTACACTCTGTACACTTATCTGGCACTATATAATATAGCTCATCACTTATTGGTTCCTGAGGGTTATCGGCATTTATATGCTTCCCATTAGTCAATACAAGGTCGCCCGAAAGTTCAGTTCCATCGGCATAGCGCCAATCGTCGGCACCTTCGTAAATTGCAGTATTGGGGCATTCCGGCTCACAAGCACCACAATTTATACATTCATCGGTTATTATAATTGCCATTGTTTAATTCTCTAACTTTGTGCAAAATTAACACCAAAATCACTTATAAACAAATAATCCTATGACCTTTGAACAACGGAAAGCCGCATTTAACATTTTAGGCGATTTTTTAACAGTTTTTACTTCAGAAAACAAAACTCAGGACATTCCCTTTTTTAAAGATTTTCAAGTTCAACTAGAGGCGCAAATCACCTTAGCTCAGCAACACAATGCCTGGTTTAGTAATGACCATGTAATGTTTGCTTTAAAGCAATGGGGTCTAGCCCTTAGTCAAAGCAATTTGGACCAATGGCTAGACCAATATCCCCAGCTCACTAACACACCTGATTCAAATAAAACGGTGGCCGTGATCATGGCAGGGAACATCCCTCTTGTAGGGTTTCACGATGCACTTTCGGTATTATTATGCGGCCATAAACTCATAGCTAAACATTCTTCAAACGATCAGCTGCTGCTTCCTTTACTCATCAAGTATCTTGAAACTATTGAACCCAAGTTTAAAGGAAAAACTCAGTTTACAAACGAAAAATTAAGCCATTTTGATGCCGTTATAGCCACAGGTAGTAATAATACGGCACGGTATTTTGAACATTATTTTGGAAAATATCCTAATATCATCAGAAAGAACAGAAACTCGGTAGCTGTATTAACAGGAAACGAAACCGCTCAAGAACTGGAAGCGCTTTCTGAAGATATATTTAGATATTATGGCTTGGGTTGTAGAAATGTCTCTAAACTTTTTGTTCCAAAAGGCTATAATTTTGAAGCCTTTTTTAAAGCTATCTTTTCATGGCAAGACATCATTAATCACGCCAAATATGCCAATAACTACGATTATAACAAGGCTGTTTATTTGATGAGCGAATTTAAACTTTTGGAAAACGGCTTTCTAATGCTTAAAAAAGACACCAGTTATGCCTCACCAATAGCCACCTTATTTTATGAAGAATACAATTCAAAAGAAGAACTCTTAAAACACATTAAAGCAGACAAAGATCAAGTACAATGTGTTCTATCTAAAGGATTTATAAATGATGAAATAATTTTTGGTAAAAGTCAGTACCCCAATTTATGGGACTATGCCGATGGGGAGGATACCATTTCATTTTTAACAAAAATATAGCCAAAAAATTATACAATTTTTAGTCCATTTTTGAGAGGTATTTAACATCTTTGCACTTTCTTATTGCTTAAACCCAAATTATGCAATAGAAAATCTATTACGGGTTGAAACTGCTGCAAAATATATCGCTTTGCTACATTTTTAAAATTAACCATAACGGNNCTATGCTGAATTTTAGAAAATGTNATATTTTATTGCTGTTTAAACCCTCATGACAAAGTTCTATTGCATAATTTAGATTAAATGAATGATGNGTACTTCGGAAAGCCGGTACTATAAATAATAAAATGACACATGAAAAAACACAACTTTAGCGCAGGGCCATGTATATTGCCTCAGCCGGTCTTGGAGAAAGCCGCGGCGGCAGTTCTTAATTTTAACGATTTAGATCTTTCTTTAATTGAAATTTCACATCGCAGTCCTGATTTTGTGTCCGTAATGGAAACCGCGCGTTCTTTAGCCTTAAAATTACTCGGGCTTGAAGGTAAAAGCTATACTGCTCTTTTTTTACAGGGCGGTGCCAGTACCCAATTTTTAATGGTGGCCTATAATCTTTTAGAAAAAAAAGCNGCCTATTTAAATACAGGCACCTGGGCATCTAAAGCCATTAAAGAAGCCAAGCTCTTTGGCGAGATGGTTGAAGTAGCCTCTTCAAAAGATCAAAATTTTAATTATATTCCTAAGTCCTATGTGATTCCGGAAGACGCCAATTACTTTCATTGCACCAGTAACAATACCATTTTTGGAACTCAAATAAAAGAATTTCCCGATGTGAATATGCCTCTTGTTTGTGATATGAGTAGCGATATCTTTTCGAGAGTCTTAGACTTTTCGAAGTTTGATCTTATTTATGCAGGTGCGCAAAAGAATATGGGTCCCGCCGGAACCACCTTGGTCGTTATAAAAAATGACATCCTAGGCAAGGTTAGCAGAACCATCCCATCTATGTTAAACTATAAGGTTCATATAGACAAAGACAGCATGTTTAACACCCCTCCCGTATTTCCGATATATGTGTCTATGCTTACTTTACAGTGGTTAAATGATCTGGGAGGCATTGCCGAAATTGAAAAAATTAATACTGAAAAAGCAACACTATTGTATTCAGAAATAGATAACAACCCCCTATTTAAAGGTTTTGTCACTAATCCTGAAGATCGTTCTGCAATGAATGCAACCTTTAATCTCACCAACCCCGAACATAAAGATGCCTTTGACAGCTTGTGGAAAGAAGCCGGTATTAACGGTTTAAACGGTCATAGATCTGTGGGCGGTTACAGAGCTTCTATGTATAATGCCCTTTCAGTTGAGAGTGTAAACGTATTGGTGGAAACCATGCAATATTTAAGACAAAAAATGGGCTAAATGATTATTCAAGACCATCTCGAATTTCTAAAAAATGTGTTTGAAAACCATATGCCGGTTAACCGGTTTATGGGGATAAAGGTGGTTGATATAAAAGAAGGTTATGTGAAAATTCACATGCCTTTTAAGGAAGAATTTATTGGTGATTTTATACAGAAACGATGGCATGGTGGTATGCAGGCCAGTTTAGCAGACACTGCCGGAGGCTTGGCAGCCATGACAACGGTATCGAGTATTGCTGAAAAAGTAAGTACTATTGACATGCGTCTCGATTTTTTAAATGCCTCAGAACCCAAAGACCTTTATGCAGAAGCCGAGGTTTTAAAAATTGGAAAACGCATTATAAAAGTTGATGTAAAATTATACCATCAAAAAAACACTATTATAGCACTAGCCCGTTGTGGGTTTAGCGTTTTAAGAACAGATTAATTATTTAAAAAAGAAACACCTTGAAAGTATTAGCAAATGACGGCCTCTCAAAAAGCGGCGTAGAAACCTTAGAAAAAAATGGCTTTGAAGTTATTACACTCACAGTAGCCCAAGAACAACTCATTAATTATATAAACGAAAACAACATTTCGGTTATTTTGGTAAGAAGTGCTACCAAAGTAAGAAAGGACATTATTGACGCCTGCCCCAGCTTAAAAATTATAGGCCGTGGTGGTGTTGGCATGGATAATATTGATGTGGAGTATGCCCGCAAACAAAAAATACACGTTATCAACACCCCGAAAGCATCCTCAGCATCGGTGGCCGAACTCGTTATTGCCCATCTTTTTAGCGGCGCTAGGTTTTTGCATAATGCCAATAGAAACATGCCACTTGAAGGCGATACCAAATTTAAAGATTTAAAAAAGAATTACGCCTCAGGCATGGAGTTAAGAGGTAAAACCATGGGTATAATTGGCTTTGGACGTATAGGCAGGGAAGTTGCTAAAATTGCTTTAGGCTGTGGCATGAAAGTTCTTGCTAGCGATAAATACGTAGGAAAAGCCACGGTTAAAGTTGAATTTTATAACAAACAGTTTATTAATGTAGAAATTGAAACTGAACCTGTTGAAGATATTTTAAAAGACAGCGATTTTGTAAGCTTACACGTTCCTGCACAAAACGACTATATTATTGGTAAAAAAGAAATAGGTTTAATGAAAGATGGTGCAGTAATTATTAATGCTGCCAGAGGTGGTTTGATAGACGAACAGGCACTTTTAGACGCCCTAGATGATGGGAAATTATCTTTTGCAGCTCTAGACACTTTCGAAAACGAGCCTACGCCATCTCTAAAGGTGCTTATGAACGGAAAGCTTTCCTTAAGCCCACATATTGGTGCAGCTACACTTGAAGCTCAAGAACGTATAGGCTTGGAACTTGCCAGCCAGATTAATAGTATTTTAAAAACAGAGAGTTAGTTTCTTATCTGTTTTTTTTAACTTTAATCGAATAGTTTTTCCAGAGGGATCAGTTTAACATATAAGTCTATCAATTCCTG
>JAESQB010000073.1 GCA_016765375.1 Flavobacteriaceae bacterium
AAGAAAACAACCGCTTAAACGGAAAACAATTTGTGGCATCTACCATAGTCTCCACCCCTATGATGGAAACCATTGCAGAGGCCTATGATGTAGAATGTAAAGTAAGTCTTACCGGCTTTAAATGGATTGCTAAAATGATAAAAGACCATCCCGAGCAAGAGTTTATAGGGGGTGGCGAAGAGAGTTTCGGGTTTATGGTAGGCGATTTTGTTCGCGATAAAGATGCCGTTACCGCTACCCTACTCGCTTGCGAAATAGCTGCTTTAGCCAAATCACAAGGCAGTTCGTTTTATGAGCAACTCATAAAACTTTATTTAAAACACGGACTTTATAAAGAACATTTAATTTCGGTTATAAAAAAAAGGAATTTCAGGCGCAGAAGAAATTAAACAAATAATGATTAATTTACGCGACAAGCCATTAAACGAGATTGCGGGCTCAAAAGTTATTGCCATTATGGATTATCAAAGCAGTATTGCCACTGATGTTGTCAATAATAACAAAACAAAAATCAACATCCCAAAATCAAATGTTTTGATTTTTTACACTGAAGATGGTAGTAAAATAGCGGCAAGGCCTAGCGGAACCGAGCCCAAAATAAAGTTTTATATAAGTGTTAACAAAAAACTTAATAGCTTTGAAGAGTTTGATACCCTCTCAAAACAGATGGACAACCGTATCAAAGAAATAATTAAAGCCTTAAACCAAAACCTTAAGTAAAAGAAAACCCTTAATGATTTATTTTAAAAAAATACTTCGGTTTGCCTTACCATATAAAAAATATGGCATTTTAAATATTGTTTTTAATGTGTTTTATGCTTTGTTTTCTGCACTTTCATTTATTGCTTTAATTCCTATGCTTGATGTCTTATTTAAGCCAGAAAAAGAAAAGATTATTAAGGAGCCTATTTATAGCGGTATTGCCAATTTAATGGATTTCTATCAAGAGTTTTTAGCATTTAAAATTCAAGAGCATGCACTTGGTGATGCCTCTAAAGCTTTAACAATAGTAGCTTCGTTAGTTATTGTATTATTTTTATTAAAAAATATATTCAGGTATTTAGCCATGTATGCTATTACCTTTTTACGAAATGGGGTTTTAAAGGACATTAGAAACGAATTGTATAAAAAAACAGTAAACCTTCCCATTTCATTCTTCTCTGAAAAAAGAAAAGGTGATATTTTAGCCAGAGCAGGAACCGATGTTTTAGAAATTCAACACTCCTTCTTGTCAATCTTAGAACTTATTTTTAGAGAGCCTCTAACTATTCTCTTCACCATTACAATGATGCTTTTAATTAGCGCTAAGCTCACCTTATTTGTATTCATTTTTATTCCAATTTCTGGTATTATAATCTCTAGAATAGGAAAAAGTCTTAAAAGAAAATCGGATAAAGTTCAGAAAGAGCAAGGCATTTTTCTGTCGATCCTCGAGGAAACCTTAGGAGGCTTAAAAATTATAAAAGGCTTTACCGCCGAAAAACTTTTTGGAGAAAAATTCCAAGATTCCACAGGGCGCTTTTATAAATATTCAAACACCTTATTAAACCGTCAAAATTTAGCATCACCTACCAGCGAGGTTTTAGGCATCGGGGTAATTGCTATTTTATTATGGTATGGTGGTAAAATGGTTCTTATTGATGGCTCTTTAGACGGCAGTTCGTTTATTGCCTATATGGGACTCGCTTACAATATATTAACGCCTGCAAAAGCCATTAGTAAAGCCAGTTATAATGTTAAAAAAGGAAATGCCGCTGCCGAAAGGGTTTTAGAAATTCTTGAGACAAAAAGCACCATCATAGATATACCTAACGCTTTAGACAAGACAGATTTTAATACTGAAATCAAGCTCGAAAACATTTCATTTAAATATGAAGATGACACGGTCTTAAAAAATTTCTCCCTCACTATTCAAAAAGGACATACTGTTGCCTTAGTTGGTCAAAGTGGAAGCGGAAAAAGCACCATAGCAAACTTACTCACGCGTTTTTACGATGTACAAGAAGGTGCTATTAATATTGACAATACCAACATAAAAGACATAAAGAAAAGATCATTACGCAGGCTTATGGGCTTGGTCACTCAAGATGCCATCTTATTTAACGATACGGTAAAAGAAAACTTACGTGTCGCCAAACAAGATGCAACAGACCAAGACATTATAGAAGCTCTAAAAATTGCCAATGCATGGGAATTTGTCGAAACCCTTTCCAAAGGTATCCACACCAATATTGGTGATGGTGGTAATAAATTAAGTGGTGGACAAAAACAACGTCTAAGCATAGCCAGAGCAGTCATCAAGAATCCACCCATCATGATTTTAGACGAAGCTACCTCGGCTCTAGATACAGAGTCTGAACGCCTGGTACAGAACGCACTTGAAAATATGATGAAAAACAGGACTTCGGTGGTTATTGCCCACCGCTTGTCAACCATACAAAATGCCGATACCATAGTAGTCATGGCTAAAGGCGAAATAGTAGAACAAGGTAAACATCAAGACCTTTTAGATAAAAAAGGGATGTATAGTAAACTAATAAGCATGCAATCTTTTACATAATGCAAAATAGAGTCTAATTATGAATTTAATGGTTATAAATTATGAAATATAATAGTGCTTTGAAAGAGAAGTTGGAAGCTAGAAGCTGGAAGATGGAAGTAGGGCTTCAAACTTTAAGTAATATAAACCTTTCAAACATCTAATTTCTAAGCTCTAATTTCCAATGTGTAACTAAAACAAGAGTAAGTCGTCTGATACATGAAGCTATTAATTGACATAGAACAATATGACTGATTTTTTTAAAGAATTTTTAAAAAGTCCTTTAAAAACTGGGGCTGTCATACCTTCTTCTAAAAAGCTATCCAAGTTAGTAGTAGATTCCGCTTATCTGTCAGATAAAAAATGTGTCATCGAACTGGGATCCGGCACNGGNGTTTTTACAAAAGAAATNATCAAAAATATTCAGCCTGAATGTGTATTTTTTAGCTTGGAATTAAATCAATTTTTTGTCAATCAAACCAAGAAAAACTGCCCCGATGCAACGGTTTATCACGCATCGGCACAAGACATACAAAAATATTTAATAAAGCATCAGCAAAGCCACTCTAATTGTATAATATCAGGCATACCATGGGCTGTGCTTACCTATAATGAGCAAAAAGAATTAATGGACATTATTTACGATTCGCTTTGTCCAGACTCTATATTCATAACCTTTGCCTATCTGCAAGGCTTAGTTTTACCTTCGGGAATTAAATTTAAAAAATTACTACACAAAAAATTTAAGCAGGTTAAAACAACAAAAATAGTTTGGGAGAACCTTCCCCCCGCATTTGTATATTGTTGCGAAAAATAAATCATTTTTATTTCTGTTTTATAATCTAAAGCTTGTTTATTAAAACCTAAACCAT
>JAESQB010000074.1 GCA_016765375.1 Flavobacteriaceae bacterium
AATCCTTATTTATAATATTTTAGGACAACAGCAATACCTAGAGGACTTAACAAATATTGATTCAAAAATAATACTGTCAATTCCAAAATTGGCTAAAGGAACTTATTTTGTAAAAATTACAAATCATTCAAAAAGAAATACGACAACTAAAAAAATTATAATTCGGTAAAACTGATATCCTTTACTAAAACAGTATATCAACGGCCCTTAATTTAATTAGTATCGGGATCAAGATAATCCGGAATACCATCACCATCGGTATCGTCATTGGTAGGATCGCCATCGCCATTAGCATCTTCATCTTTGGTTAAAGTACCATCACCATCATCATCATTATCCAAATAATTTGGAAGTCTATTATTGTCGGTATCGTCATCAACTTCATTTTTGTTACCATTTAAATCTTCCAAATACGAAGGTATACCATCCTCATCATGATCATTGGTATTAACATCAAATAATTGAAANGTAAAGATCAATTGGGAAAAAAGGCGAATTCCAGGAGGGGGCTGACTAAAATAGCCTAAGCCCGAAGGAAAAAATATAGCCCCTACGCCAAAGTTTTCAAAGGATAGTGTTCCGTCAGGATTTTCTATAAAACCANTAGCCGAATTAAANTGGGTGAGTCCTTGTTGAAAGCCATCAAGAGTACTCACTAGGTCAAANCTTACAGGAGNTATAGACGANTCAAACAATTCGAGATCTAANTATTTTCCCTCGAAAGACATNATCNCATCATCAGTAAATTTTGGTGATGGCCCTTCTCCGGTAGCGGCATTTAAATAGTATAACTTATAGACCACTTCAGGTTTAACAAAATCATTAGTTTCTATGAATTGCACCTGAGTTATTAAAGGTATTTTTGAAGCATTTTCTCCTGCAATAGTGTCCATTTTAATTTTAAAATCAAATCCTTCAGGTGGATTTTGAAATTCTTCATAATTATAAAAATGGGTTTCTAAGAAAGTTCTTATTTCGGCATCACCTGCAATAGCTTCTTCTCCTCTATCTCTTGCATCTACACGTATTGGAGCATTATTATCATCTGAACCACTACAAGATACAGCAAGACTTATTAGTGCTATTAAAAAGGGACTTGTTCTTAATAATTTCTTCATCATCTAATTTTAATAGCGCAAGATACAATTTTCAGCTACTTTTGCATGAAGATTAACTTAGATTTTAGAAATTATATGCGAGTTGACAAGTATTTATGGTGCCTACGATATTTTAAAACAAGAAGTATAGCCACTACTGCCTGTAAAAAAGGAAGTATTAGGGTTAATAAACAAGTAGTCAAGCCTGCCCGGTTGGTTTANCCCGGCGACGAAATACTTGTGCGTAAAAACCAAATAAATTATAGTTTAAGTGTCATACAACTTCCCGATAGNAGATTAGGTGCNAAATTAATTGATCTATACAGAAAGGATACAACACCTAAAGAGGCTTTCGAAAAACTAGATCTTTTAAAATATTCTAAAGACTATTACCGAAAAAAAGGCATAGGCAGGCCCACAAAAAAAGACCGTAGGNATATAGATGATTTTAAAGACAGCACCGAAGAATAAGTTTTTTATTACCTTTGAAATACCACAACAAAAAGCATGCAGAATATTATATTATCACATCAGGAAATTCAACATAAAATAAAGCGTATTGCATTTCAGATATACGAAACCAACCTCAACGAAAAAGAGGTTATCATTGCTGGTATTAAAGAAAACGGCTTTGCCCTGGCTAAAAGATTAAAAGTTGAACTCGAAAACATTTCACCNCTTAAAGCCCANNTTTGTGAGGTNATNATNAANAAGAAACAGCCNTTAAATACTATTGTGACATCGGTTTTAGAGCAAGACTATAAAAACCGTTCTATCGTTTTAGTGGACGATGTTTTAAANTCTGGCAGCACTTTAATTTACGGGGTGAGGCATTTTTTAAATGTCCCNCTCAANCAATTTAAAACAGCGGTGTTGGTGAATAGAAATCATAAAAAATTCCCTGTAAAAGCCGATTTTAAAGGCATTTCATTATCTACTTCTCTCAATGAAAATGTTTCGGTAATTTTTGAAGAAGGTAAGGATAGAGCCGTATTAGATTAGAGTTTCTAAATNTAATAACAGGTCTTGGCTTGAAAAATCATTGGTGTTCACTATGACATCTGATTGATTGTAATAAAATGAACGTTCAAAAAGATGTTTGGCAATAAACTCTTTAAGTTCGTCTTCATGGTTTAAATGCGAAATTAATGGGCGGGATTTTCGCTCTTCAAAAAGCCTCAGACTTAAGGTTTCTATANCGGTTTTTAAATAAACCGTTTTAGNTTGNGCATCTAATTTTAAAAGCTCTAAATTATTAGNATAACAAGGCGTTCCTCCTCCCAAAGCAATGACAGCGTTTTTTTTTATTTTCTAATAAATTTTCTAAAAATCGCGTTTCAGTTTTCCTAAAAAATATTTCTCCTTTTTCAGCAAANAGCTCAGAAATGGTTTTTCCTGTTTCCGATTCAATAAACTCATCCAGATCTATAAACGGAATTTGCATTTTCTTAGCAAGAGCCTTTCCTAAAAAAGACTTCCCGCAACCCATATAACCTATTAAAACTAGTTTCATAATTTTCTAATGATAATGAATTTCAGTACTTTAATATTTTTTATAAAATATTTTCAAATTTAATGTAAAATAGCTTTGAAAAATAAATATAATGATGGTATATTTGCACCCGAATTTATTGACATTCTGACCTGATAGCTCAGTTGGTAGAGCATCTCCCTTTTAAGGAGAGGGTCCTGGGTTCGAGCCCCAGTCAGGTCACAAAAAAAGTTAAGTTTAAAAGCTTAACTTTTTTTTGCCCGGGTGCTGAAACTGGTAGACAGGCATGGTTGAGGGCCATGTGTTCATTAGAGCGTATGGGTTCGACTCCCATTCCGGGCACAATTTCTTATCTTTTAAACTTCTATTTTTTTAACAGTATTCTTGACTTTTTCATAAGAAAGAACATCTTCAATGTTGCGTTTGACCATTCAATAATTAAATATTAATTTTGGAGGAGAACTCATATAAATGTTATTCTCTTTTTATTATGAATACAAAAAAACTTTTCTTTTTTGGCATAACCCTTTTATTAACCGGCAGTACATTAATAGCACAACAAGATTATTACTATCCTCAACGCGGCACAGCATGGGAAATCAAAGCGCCTGCCAGCTATAACATAAACGAAACATTACTCAATAAAGCTATTAATTTTGCTAAAGCCAATGAATATAGTGAACCAAACGATTTGAGACGCGCCATATTAAAGAGCTTTAGTCATGAGCCATTTCATAAAATCATAGGGCCAACAAAAAAAAGAGGCGGCCCAGCAGGTATGATCCTTAAAAAAGGCCATCTCATTGCTTCCTGGGGTAACACCAAGCGCGTTGATATGACCTTTAGCGTAACCAAGAGCTATTTATCAACCCTAGCCGGCTTAGCTTTAGATAAAAAATTGATAGGTGCCGTAAATGATAAAGTAGGTGATTATGTATGGGATGGAAAATTTAAGGGTGCACATAATTCGAAAATAAAATGGACGCATTTATTAAATCAATCTTCAGATTGGTCAGGAGAACTTTGGGGTGGTCTTGATTGGGCCGACAGACCCCCACGAAAAGGTGGTATTGACNATTGGAAATTTAGAACCCTTAGGGAGCCCGGNACCATTTTTGAGTACAACGACGTTCGAGTTAATTTATTANCCTATAGNTTATTACAAGTTTGGCGCAAGCCTTTNCCNATNGTNTTAAAAGAGCATATTATGGATCCCATAGGTGCTTCAAGNACATGGCGCTGGTTTGGNTATGACAGCTCTTGGGTAAATGTTGACGGCTTAAAAATGCAATCGGTTAGNGGNGGNGGNCACTCTGGAGGNGGTCTCTTTATAAGCACCGAAGATCANGCNCGTTTTGGCTTNTTATTTTTAAGCAATGGNCAATGGAACAAAAAACAACTTATCAGTAANNANTGGATAAAAAAAGCCATGAGCTCCTCTCCGGCTAATGCCAATTACGGCTATATGTGGTGGCTTAATAANAATGCCNAAAANTCACGAATNAAAAGCCTTTCTGAAAATGCCTATTATGCGGCAGGCTTTGGTGGTAACTATATAATAATAGAACCCGATTTAGATCTAGTGATCGTTATGAGATGGCTTGAACCCTCAAAAGCTGATGCCTTTGTGAAAATGATTTTGGAAGCCGTAAAGTAATTGGGTTTTGCCTGCCTGCCAGGGGTCTTAAAAAACTCTTTTGGTTTTTATCACGCAAGAATATAAAAAATCATTCCTTTAATAAATCATCCAAAAGACCCCGCATTGAATCGCTATTCCAAGCAGCAGCGCCTACTTTATTTATTGCAATACTTCCCGATTTTGAAATAACATAACTGGTTGGCAAGCTATTGGACTGCAATTCCACAGGAATTTTAGAAGCCGAAAAATACACGGGCAAAGTATACGCTTTTTTAGTCATAAACTTTTTGACGATGGCCTTGTTTTGGTCCTTAGAAATAAAATAAAAATCGACCTTATCACCATAATCGTCATATAATTTCTGAAATGAAGGCATCTCTGCCACGCAAGGCGGGCACCAGGTAGCCCATAAATTAATAACACTTACCCTTTGCTTAGAGTCTGAAAGGTTTTTTGATTCACCATCTAAAGTTTTGAGGTTCCAGTCGTAATTGTTTAAAACATCCCGCTTGGCTTCTTTAACCACCGAAGGGCTAAAGGCTATAAGTTTATTAAAAGCCACCTTTATAGGCATCCCGGTTTGGGGAATTACTAAAAGGATGATTATTATTACAAATAATACATTAGACCAATTTTTCTTTAAAAAATTCATAATAGTAGTTTTCATAATAGAAGTCGTGTATTCGCTCCAAAACTATCTATTTAATCCTAGAAATTAACTATTAGTCTTTAATACTTGTTTTTTAGACACTCTTATATTTTAGAATTGAGATAAAACATAACACTTTATTTAAAAAACATTTAATGCTTAGTCCCATCCCACCCCTCACCACTTATCGCTTTTAATTGCTCTATCAGGGTATTCAAATTATATGTAGCTAAAGGTAAGGGATGGTATCCCAATTTTTCCAAAAGGCCACTTATTTCTTTAGCATAGTCATTAAGCTGCACGAGCTGCTTATAAGCCATTCCTTCTTTAAATTTCAAATTGCTTAACCTCGAATACAATTTATCTTCTTGGCCTTTAAGATCATCGTAAACACGAGTCAAAGCTATTCTTTCCTTTTCTAACTCAGAATAATCCCTTTGCAAACCACCCATTGTATAGTCTAAATTTCGCTTCCAGCCATCAAGACGTGCTTTACTAGTCATTAATCGTTGGTAGGTGGCACGATCTCTATTTTCTTGAGCCTTCGAATTGTATGTTCCAGTTTCACTATTGTGATAATTCAGGTCGGAAGTATAGTTATTAAGTTCATTAGAATACCTGTCATTTTTAGCCCTATAATCTTTTGCTATTCTTTTATAACCATCATGCTCATTGTCATATTTCCTCCAATCACCTTCGTTATCATTAATTTCGCTTATCAGGTCTTTCTTATCAGAAATAATTTTTTCTACATCATTTGCAAGCGCAGAAATTGCCAACTCTGCAACACGTTGCGCACTTCTTGCAGCCGTTGGTCCAACCAAATCGCCTGGAGGTGTCAATTTAAAAGTACCTTGAGAAGTGGTTATGATTTGAGAAAAAAGAGGGGCGGTAATAATCATTAAAATTAAAACAATCATGTGTTTTAATTTTAATATTCTAAGGGGGATAAATGTTTTCATAATATTCATTTATTAGGAGGATTAAATAAAATTAATGACAATGAAAGAAATGGGACTCAAAAAAACGGATGTTTAAGATAGCAAATTTTTCATAAAAAACAGATTAACTTACTGTTTAACAGGTGAGAACATGAAAGTGTTCACAAACTAATCAAAGAAGAAAATACAGGATATATCGTTTTATATTTGGGTTAATTTAGGGCATCATGGTCATTTTCAATCTGCCTTTGTTGCATGATTTCCAAGATCTCGCTTTCAATTTATAATTTCTATTTTCGCGTTGATTGAGAAATGTTTAAATTCGCTATATGAACGCCGAATTTTTACAAACCCCTATTGAATATTTAAAGGGTGTTGGCCCTAACAGGGCTAGTTTACTTAAAAGCGAATTGGGCATTCACAAATTTCAAGACCTCGTTAATTGTTTTCCAAACAGGTNTATAGACCGCACCCAGTTTTANACCATNAACACCCTNGAACGCAACACCTCTGAGGTACAACTTATTGGAAAAATAACCCATATAAAAATGGTGTCTCAACAGCGTGGAAAACGTCTTGTAGCAACTTTTCAAGACCAAACAGGTACTATGGAACTGCTTTGGTTTAAAGGGCATAAATGGATTAAAGACAATATCAAACTCAATGTCCCTTATGTGATCTTTGGAAAAACCAACCTCTATAATAGAAGGTTCTCTATGCCCCATCCCGAAATGGAATTGGTGGAAGACCATAAAAAAAGCTTGCAGTCGGCCATGCAACCTGTATATCCTTCAACCGAAAAATTAAGCGCTAGAAGTATTAGCAATCGCGTGTTTAACAAGCTTATGCAGCAGTTGTTTTTAGGATTGCGAAAAGGGGTAAAAGAAACCCTTTCTGAACCCCTGATAAACCGTTTTGATCTCATATCAAAAAATAAGGCCATTTTCAATATTCATTTTCCGCAGAGCCAAGAGCTTTTATCCAAGGCCCAATACCGTTTAAAATTTGAAGAATTATTTTATATACAGCATACCTACATACGCCAACCGACGCTCCTCTTCCAGCTTGCTCACATCATCTACAGAGCGTTGGCTTGGGAATAAACCTTCTTCCATCCCGGTTAAAAACACCAAGGGGAATTCCAAGCCTTTTGCTGAATGCAGTGTCATCAATTGCACACAGTCTTCGAATTTGTCGCCCTGTGCATCGCCAGCCTCTAATGCCGCGTGTGCCAAAAATGAATCTAACTCGCTAAGATTTTCTTCCGCATCCGCTTCATATGAAAATTGACGCGCAGCGTTCACTAACTCTTCCAAGTTTTCTACCCGTGCTTCGCCCTTCTCGCCTTTTTCTTTTTTATAGTGCTCAATCAAACCGGAACGGCTGATGACTTGTTCAACTTGTTCGAATAACGCCATCGACGCCAAGTCGTTTTTAATTTGCCGAATAAGTGATAAGAAACTCATCAACGCATTTAAGGCACGGCCACTCAGCTCCAAGCCTTCACATAATTTATTCGCCGCCTGCCATAAGGGAATATCTTGTGCTCGTGCTTGTTCACGAATAATATCCAACGTTCGCGTACCTAAACCACGTGTCGGCGTATTAACAATGCGTTCAAAAGCGGCATCATTTTCATGGTGAGTGGCCAATTGCATATACGCTAGAGCATTTTTAATTTCCATACGTTCGAAGAATCGATGCCCACCATACACCCGGTACGGCACGCCTGCAGCCATCAAATATTCTTCAAATAAACGTGATTGTGCGTTGGAACGATAGAGAATGGCAGCTTCGACACGCGCATTGCCGTTACTGGCCCAATCTTTAATTCTATCGACAACAAATCGTGCTTCATCTTGGTCGTTGTAACCCGCATATAACGCAATCAATTCACCGTCTTCGCCATCCGTCCACAGCTCTTTACCCATTCGCCCATCGTTGTTTACAATCAGGGCATTAGCTGCTTTTAAAATGGTACTGGTCGAACGGTAATTTTGTTCTAAACGAACCACTTTATGCTTTGGATAATCCTTTTGAAAGGAATGGATGTTTTCAATCTTCGCACCGCGCCAACCGTAAATAGACTGGTCATCATCACCCACCACATAAAGATTTTCTGCTTCTTGAGTTAACAGCCGTAACCACGCGTATTGAATCGTATTAGTGTCTTGAAACTCATCCACCAACACGTGTTTAAAACGCTGTTGATAATGCGCTCTGACCTCATCGTTATCGCGTATCAACTCATGAGCTCGCAGTAATAATTCTGCAAAATCGACCAAGCCAGACCGCTGGCAAGCGCGCTCGTATTCACCGTATATCTCCAACATTTTTTGTTCGAAATGGTCGCTGGATGGGGCGATGTGCTTAGCACGTTTACCTTCGTCCTTTTGCGCATTAATAAACCATTGCACTTGACGCGGTGGCCAACGCGAATCGTCCACATCCATCGCTTTCAACAAGCGTTTAATCATGCGGAATTGGTCATCGGAATCGAGTACTTGGAAAGCATCGGGCAGGCCTAATTCTTGCGAATGCATGCGTAACAGGCGATGTGCAATACCGTGAAACGTCCCTATCCACATACCACCAACCGGCGTTTTCAGCATCGCCTGAACGCGTTCGCGCATTTCTCCAGCTGCCTTGTTGGTAAAGGTAACAGCTAAAATACCAAACGGCGATACGCCTTCTACTTGCAGCAACCAAGCTATCCGATGAACCAATACGCGTGTTTTACCACTGCCCGCGCCTGCCAATATAAGTGCCGATGTTTCCGGCGCACTGACTGCATCGCGTTGGGCGTCGTTCAAACCATCTAAAATGTGTGTAATATCCATACCGTTAGTTTACCGTTATTCGCATTCGTTGACTCATCCGTTTGACAACCATAAGCAAATACTTTTATATGCGTATATGAATGATATAGTAAAAAAAGAAAAGCTTACTATCGGGCACTATGAAAATAACGCCCAATCCTTTTGGGACGGCACAAAAGACCACGACGTATCTCAAAACATTGAGCATTTTTTGGGCGCTCTTCCAAAAAACATTCCTCTTGATATATTAGACATAGGCTGTGGCCCTGGGCGTGATATGCACCATTTTAAGTCCCTAGGACATAATCCTGTTGGCCTTGATGGTTCTAAAACTTTTTGTGAAATGGCGACCGCGCACACAGGTTGCCCAACGATTAATGAGTCTTTCGTCAATATGAATTTGGCTGACTATAAATTTCACGGTATTTTCGCTAACGCTGCGCTGTTCCATGTACCTGCCGGCGAGCTCTTGACGGTATTAAAAAAGCTCAGGAATTGCTTACTACCAAAAGGTATTTTATTTACCTCAAACCCGCGAGGGAACGCAGAAGGTTGGCAGGGCCAACGCTACGGACACTATTTAGAATTAGAGCCTAGTAAAGCATACTTAGACCAAGCTGGTTTCGATGTGCTCCACCATTACTACCGCCCAGAAGGAAAGCCCATCGAGCAGCAACCTTGGTTAGCTATCGTCAGTCAACGGCGTTGATTGTTTATACAGCTTAGAATTAAGCGGCTGTTTTAACATGCCGCCTAGCCTATCCCATGGCGAATTATCGAAGCTATCTCCAAGCCCAAACCTTATATTTTGCGTATCTTCCCGCAAACGAAAACTACCAAACAAGCGGTCCCAAACAGACAACAAACTCGCATAATTTGAATCTGTTTCTTCTCTTATGTGCGAATGATGAACCCAGTGAATACGAGGCGTAACAATGAAGACTCTGAGCACTTTATCCAGCTTAGCGCGAATAGCAATATTGCTGTGATGGAATAAAATAATAGGCAATAAAATTAATTCATACACCAGCAAGTGTTCAATAGACAAACCTATCAACGGCAAAATTAATAATCTAATAGTGCTGGAATATAGTATTTCTATGGTATGGAATCGCACCGCAGAACTCGCATCCATCGCCGCGTCCGAATGGTGAACCGCATGGAAGCGCCAGAAAAATGGAACCATGTGATTTATACGGTGCCAGCAATATTGCCAGCAATCGAACAGGGTTAACCCAATAATCAATTCTATCGCTGATGGTAGCTCCAACCAGTTGAGCAAGCCAATTTGATGCTCCATCGCCCAAGTCGTTACCGTCAACACCAATGTCGCGAATACAAATCCTGCAATAACAGCATTCATAATCCCCAAGGCAATATTAGAGCTGTCATGCTTTAACTTCCCACCTTTAAAACGGAACATCGGATAAGCGCTTTCCAACACCCAAAGCAAGCCAAAAACGGCTGCAATGAGGATGGGTTTGAGCAATGGGTCAATTTCGAACATACACCATGATTAACCCAGATAGTTATATTTTTTTGATGACTTAAACATATGATACACGAACTGAATAACCCTGAAATATAGAATACGTTTAATACTAGAAAGTATTTATCACTATGTTAATGCACTGAGTTAAGATATTCGAAGCACTGTTTTTTCCTGATGATAAGTTGAAAACTCTTGACGAAAATTTTGAGCCGTCATTCCCGTTTTTCGTTTAAATAGCCGTCTAAAATAACTCCCATCATTAAGTCCAACTCTCTCAGAAATTTTCTTAATTGTGCAACCAGTGGTTAACAATAGGTTTTTAGCCGCATCTATCCTATAGTTCTGAATATACTCATTTGGTGATTGCTTTGTTGCTTTTTTAAAGCGTCGCTTAAATGTTCTTTCATGTAAGCCCGAGTTCTCTGTCGTCGTGAACAGTACATCAGTTTCGCTTAAATGTTTTTCAATCCAACATTGGGACTCTTTGATTGTCAAATCTTCATGGGTCACAACGCTTTTTAGCTGCTTATATGGTTTCTGTCCTTGTAAATGAGGCTTTAGAAGAAACAACTGCCCCACATAATTAGCTGTATCAACCGTTGAATATTTCTCAAGTAAGTACATCACTAAGTCTTCCCAAGACGTACCTCCTCCTGCACAAATAATATTATCTTGTTCAGTAATAATATTATTATTATGAATAGCTATTTGTGGAAATTGTTCTGCCATAGAATCTGCAAACGCCCAATGAGTGGTTGCTATTTTCCCGTCTAACAACCCTGTTTCTGCAAGTAAAAAAGAGCCTACACAAATACTCGCTATCACAGCACCCTTTTTGTGATGGCCAGTAATCCACTCTTTTAATTGCGGGTATTTTTTAAAAAAAGGGCCCCTTAAAAGCTTCATTGACGGAATAATTATCAAGTCTGTCTGATTTACATCATCCAGCCCTTTCTGACACTCAATCTTTATACCATTGTGGCACATTAATATCCCTTTATTTATCCCAACAATTGAAATATTTATTACGATTGGTGGTTTATCAGATGCTACCTGCTGACTACAATAACCAGCAGCAGACAAAACATCATAAGGACCCATCAAGGTGTAAGCCATCGTTTCCTCAATGGCGA
>JAESQB010000075.1 GCA_016765375.1 Flavobacteriaceae bacterium
TTTATTGGTTTTTCTAATTCATTGCATGGTAATTCCACACATCATGACATTTTAATGGCCAATTTTTATGCCCAAGGCAATGCATTATTAGAAGGTAATATTAGAGACCTTAGCAATAACAATCCATATAATAAATTTGATGGAAATCGCCCGTCTAATTCTTTGGTTTTTGAAAGCTTAACGCCTCATGCCTTAGGAAAATTAATAGCACTTTATGAGCATAAATTATTCGTTCAAGGCGTTATTCTGAACATCTATAGNTTTGATCAGTGGGGNGTTANCCTTGGNAAAGAAATGGCCAACAAACATTTGAGAGANTCTCGNTAAAATCGTNGGATACCGNTTCTTCATATAATATATNATNGCTAAATAGATCATCTGATTTTTAATGGTTTTTATTCGAATTGATATTCGTGTNCTTTTTTTATTCTATCAATAAACGCNCATTGACTACAATACCACTNTCGTCNATAAANTTTACGATATAAGCACCNGATCTAAGAGTCGATACATTAAAATGAACCTTATTGTCCAAATAACTATTGTTATATCTGGCTTGTTGTACTGTTAAACCAATAGTGTTAATGAGCTTCACAATACCTTTCTTTAAGGCTTTATCTTCTACATAGGCAGTGACATTGTCTATTGCCGGATTAGGGTATAATTTAACAACCGCTGTAGGAAGCTGTGGTCCAAAAACATCTTCTTGAATGTTTNTATCAATAGAAGTATCATCATTATTTTCTTCTTCTTCTTCTTCTTCTCCTTCNTCTTCGTCTTCGATATTACAATTGTTTGTAATATTTTCAGAAACCTGTTCTGTTCTTTCTTGGCCTTCTATGGTATAGTGTATGGTTAGTTTTATTTCAAAATCGCCATTCCAAGATGATAGATCATACTGTGGTGGGTTTGAACTACTGTGTGTTATGCCATCTCCAANCTCCCAGAAATAGGTTATTGATGTATTGGGGTTACAGGCTAATTCTACGTCTAAGGTGATAAAGCAATCTGTAATATATGTAATTAATNCGGGTAGAAGTTGACTGCAAATGGGTTCGTCAGAACTTTCTTCACTTTCATCATCGCTGGTTTCGTCTGTATCTCCATCAGAAGGTCCTCCTCTTCCGTCACCACTAGTATCTTCTGTAGTATCTTCGCTTACATCTTCTTCGGTTTCTTCTTCAACATCTTCAGATTTACATGATGTTACTGTGATTTCTATGGTATCAGTTTGGGTGATGCCGGTTTTTATAAAAGGCGCAGAAAGCGTATTTTCAAAAGAAAGCATCATGCTTTCGTTTTCTATATTTAAGGGGGTGAAAACACGTCTTAATTCTAAAACTTTATCCTCTTCTAAATGCAATTGCAATTGAGAACCATTACTCTTNATATCTGCTGCCTTAATACCTGCNGCAANNCCTTGTGATGTAATATTCATACCTTGGGTGAGCTGTATTGCTGTTGTTCCTGTAATGTCGTACCACGAATACTGCATTCCTGTAACCGAACATAGTTCCATGCCTATATTTACTGTGCCATTTTCACATGTGGCAGCAGTAGGTACTTGGTCAAAATTGTCTTTAATGATTTCAACCTGATCAAAATACACCCCACCCTTGCTTTGAGAATTTAAATAAAGTGTCGTGTAGGTGTTTACAGAAGTGCTTTCGTCAATTATAAACCCGATTATGTTTTGCTCCCAAATGTTTTTTGGTATGTTATGGTCTATATTAAGAGGCGTTTCATTAAAGTTGCCATTATAATTAGGATCGTTTGGATTGTTTGTATAAGGAAAAATCGGTCTTGGATAAGGCGTATCGGTATTTAAATTTTCAAAAAAACCTACATTAGAAGCTGAATTTGTGGTGGTGCCACTATGAAAATAACTGAGAATATATTTTTGATNTTTTGTAANACCTTCTTTTAAATTGGTAACCAAATAACTATTTATTTGATTNGGAGAATCTCTTCGTTTAGTAAGCACGTAATTATCATCGCTTATTAAAGGCCTGTGTATAGTTGATTTTGAGTTGCTTATTTTTAAGACATTTAAGCTGTCAAAACCATACCAGCCTTCAATAGCATCTGTTGGTAGTGTTATGTTAGGAAGAAAGAGAGCGTTCATTGAATATTTACCAAAATCGGTTAAATTGGCATCCAATTCTGAATTGCATACCAGATTACAAGAACTATCGTTGTNACTACANCTTAATGCTTCGCAGGGCAGTACCACCACATTTATATAATTGGTATTACTGGCTTGTTTGGTTATTTTGTTGATCAACTGGTATTTTANCCTTACTATATTACTTGCATAGGTGCTTGTGTTAATAGTAAGCATATTGTTTNTTATGGTTCCGTTTTCACCAAATTGCAATTCAAAATTACCCACTTCATGATTTTCAGTTGTATTGATATCATTATTTTTAATGTTATCTAAAACGGCTTGAGTAAATTCAAAACTAGGAGTATTGTTAAGGCATTGGGTGTAATAAAAGCCTTCGCAAGGGTTTCCTGTGGCATAGGCAATGGGCGTTTTTGTATTCCCTATGAATTCTTGCCTATTTGGGTTTATAATATTTGAGCTTTCTGTAGAATCACTATGTAAATATTCATCTCCAAAAAAGTCTTTAGTGGTGTAACCTATTTGATGTAAAANATCNACTTCATCTTGTGTGAGACGTTCATAAGCTCTAGCCGATAAGCTTTGAGACATTAAATGAACAGGAAAAGGATTGTTATTGTTACAGGTATTATTAGANTCGTTAATATGCGAGAAGCTAGCNCCTTNTTTCCAAAGCCCTGAACTATCTGTACTGTATAAAGGTACNCTGTGATTTGAATTTGTTTTAATGGTGTTNCCACATGAGATCAATAAATTATTGATATTNCTCCAATTTGGAGTCCAACTATAAGGGCTGTCCTGATTTATAAATGAGTTACTATTACCATCTAATAGGAGAAGATCAAAATAAGACAATGTATTTTGTACATTTATATTGGCTCTTAATCTGGAGGCAAAACCTAGTGTGTGTAANGCTTCATGTAAAACAAGGCTGTATAGATCAAAAACGGGTTCGGTAATATTGCTTATGCCATTGTCCATGATACCGTCTGGAATGAGAGCACCGTTTTTATTGACTAGATCTTGTGCAAAACCAGTATATAACTCACCAAGATGTTTTGTATTAAGCTTTATAAAACCATCAAAATGATTGTCGTAATAGGCAGAGACTTTACCAGTATTAATAATTTCCCANACATCACCGTGTTGTAATGGGCCACCCTTTCTCTTATTGGTATAATGAGATGAACCTACAGCTAACATGTTTTCTCCCAATTGCTTGTCTTGTTTAATGCTGATTTTGACTTTTTGGGGTTGGCAAGCTTGATCTTGCCCAAAAACTATAAAGCTCTCAAGATCCCAATATACCTGACCTATAACTTTTCTGTATTCTTTGCCAATATCTTCAAAACTGAGTATAAAATGATTGGTTTCAATAATGACTAATTGATGAGACTTGTTAGTTGTTTTTTTAGCAGAAAAGCTTGAANTACAGTATCTGTTGCCAAAGCGATCTTCAAATTCAAAATCTTGATTGTGTTCGTTATTAGTAAAGTGCGAACTATCTTTACAATTTAGAACAGGTTGTTTTTTATATTGCAGATTACCACAAACATGTGTTTTTTGTTTTTGAAGCTCGTTAGTGGTTTGTGAGCTTACAAACTCTATCGAAAACAATCCAATTACAAGAATTAAACAATAAAATTTTATCCTGCAAATGCAGTTTGTCGATGTTTTTTTCATTTTACCCAATTTTTCTTTTCAGCTAATCAAATTTATAGAATTATTGGCTTAATAATGTTAAAGTTATCTTAAAATTGTNATTTAATCGGATAAATAATGCTTTTAAACCTATTTATATCTTTAATCAGCTGAAATAAAGCAAGTTAGCATATTGTGTTTTTTTTTATAAAATTTGNAATAAAATGGTTTAATATTTTTTTTAAAAAGCTCAATAATTTATTTGTAAATGTCTTTTCCACCCTTGTATTGATAGGTATTGATAAGTNAAGTGTTGTAATAAATTGTATGAGAAATTATTTATTTTATTGTAAAGCTTTAAAGTCTTTTTTGTTAAATAGTTTTTAGTATTAATAAAGCATCCACGAGCTAATACTCTAGGTTGTTAATTAAACGCTAAATAGAACTCTTTGTCGGTTTTTTTTAACCGATTATCTATTTTTTTTGTATATTAGTTTTTTTAAAAAAAGAATTATTTAAGTTAATAACGCACTGGTTTTAAATATTAATTTGATTGTCAAATACTTAATTTAATTTTTTTATTATCAATGATAGTTTCTTTATAATGTTAGAACAATACACTTTCCCTTTTTCGTTATTTTTTGAAATAAATTTCAAAAGAGTTTTTGCTTTTTTAATTATCGGTTTAAATGTTTTTAATTTTTTAACCCTTGACAATATAAAAGACAAGTGAAAGCATATAGTATAATTATTTTAATAGGAATTGGTTTTTACTCTCAGGCCATATTTTCTCAACAAGATGTGCAATACACTCAGTATATGTACAATACACTTAGCATTAACCCTGCTTATGCTGGATCGAGAGATGGCTTAAGTATTTTAGGACTACACCGTAATCAATGGGTAGGACTAAAAGGAGCTCCTGAAACCAGAGTGTTTTCAATGCATAGTCCTTTAGGAGAAAGAATAGGATTAGGGATTAATATTCAAGACGATCAAGTTTTTGTTACCCGTGAAGTTTTCTTGGATTTTATTTTTAGTTATAAAATATTTTTTTCAGCAAATTCACAATTGTCATTTGGTATAAAAGGAGGCTTACATGCTTTTGATNTTGATCATAATAAGGCCATAACGGGACCTTATGATGTAGGTGATCGTTTGGCTAAGTTTAATGTAGACAAAAAATTTTCACCCCATATTGGCGTTGGAGTTTATTATTATACCGATAGGTTTTATTTAGGGCTTAGTGTGCCCAATTTATTAACTACAGATCATTTTGATGGCACAAGTATTGAACATGGTATATTTACTTCGGTAACTGCCGAAGAACGTTTGCACTATAATCTTATGAGCGGTTATGTATTTGAATTAGGACAAGACATTAAGTTTAAACCTTCAACTTTAATAAAGTGGGTTTCAGGNGCTCCTTTACAAGTGGATATATCGACAAATTTTTTGCTTTACGATAAAGTAACAATAGGTGCAGCCTACAGATGGGNTGCAGCCCTTAGTGGCTTGGTTGGACTCCAAATNACCCAGGGACTCATGGTGGGCTTTGCCTATGATAGAGACACCACCGAGTTGAAGCGGTTTAATGATGGTACTTATGAAGTTTTTCTACGGTTTGAAATTTTTAAAAAAGCCGATAGAATGTTGAGTCCTAGATTTTTTTAATAATTTATTATGATGGTAGATGTGAAAACTGTACTTAAAATATTGTTATTTTTTTTCTTGTCTATTAGGCTGTGCTATTCTCAAAAGGGGAAAATTAAAACGGCNCAAGAAGATTTTGATAAATNTGCTTTTATAGATTCTAGAGCCATTTATTTAAGAGTGNTNGANAAAGGCTACTCTTCTCCTGAGATATATCAGCAATTGGGAGATTCTTATTACTTCACTGGCGATTTAAAAAGTGCAGCACTTTGGTATGGTAAAATGGTAGATTCTCAAAAAANTGAAATTGATCCTGAATATTTATTTAGATACGCTCAAACCTTAAAAAGCACAAAAGACTATGCCGCTTCTGATAAAATCATGGAGCGTTTTAGAAAAGTAAAAGGTGACGATTATAGGGCCAGTTTGTTTGAAAGCAAACGCAATTATTTGGATATTATCTCAGAACAATCCGGTTTTTACGAGTTAACCGATATCGGAATTAATACGTCATATTCA
This sequence comes from Flavobacteriaceae bacterium, assembly GCA_016765375.1. Taxonomy (GTDB): domain Bacteria; phylum Bacteroidota; class Bacteroidia; order Flavobacteriales; family Flavobacteriaceae; genus NORP215. The sequence continues at coordinate 5,939 of JAESQB010000075.1, forward strand.
GAGTTTGCACCAAGTTTTTATAATGAAGGCATTATATATGCTTCAAATAAACCCAGTGGGAATACTTCAAAATTAAGACATAAATGGAACGACCTACCCTTTTATGACCTTTATAGCACGATGACTTCTAAAGAAACGTCAGAGAGTTTAAGTCTTTCTAAAANGATAAACTCAAAGTATCACGAGTCTACAGCCATTGTTACTAAAGATGGCAAAACCTTGTATTTTACACGAAATAATTATACCGATAGAAAACTTAAAAAAAGTAGTAGAGGCACTAATCTTTTAAAATTGTACCGTTCAAAACTTACAGNAAAAGGCTGGTCCAATGCCGAAGAGCTTTCTTTTAATAGTGACGAGTATCCCATAGCCCATCCGGCATTAAGTCCTGATGAAAAAACCTTATACTTTGTTTCTAATATGGATGGAGGAAAAGGGTTTTCAGACTTGTATAAAGTAGAAATAAAAGGCGAAGATTTTGGCGAGCCAGAAAATTTAGGAGACATTATTAATACCGAGGGCCGTGAAACATTTCCGTTCGTAGATGATAAAGGTAATTTGTACTTTGCTTCAGATGGGCATGTAGGTCTTGGTGGGCTTGATGTTTTTATGATAGAAGCCAATCCAGATGGGAGTTTCGGAGAAATTTTTAATTTAGGAGAACCTGTTAATAGTCCAGCAGACGATTTTACTTTTATAGTTGATACAAAAAAGAAGATTGGTTATTTTGCTTCTAATCGTGAAGGTGTTATTGGTGAAGACGATATTTANAGCTTTAGACAGATAAAAGAGATTAGTACACGCTGTATCCAACGTGTGAGTGGTGTTATAAGAGATAAAAATACAAATGAAGTTTTAGAAAATGCTCAAGTGCTTCTCTTGGATAGCGATAATAATATTTTGGCTGAAAAATTCACCTCCCATACCGGGGCTTATCGTTTTGATAAGATAAAATGCCTTGCTGATTATTCGGTTAGAGCACATAAACGCAGGTATGAATCAAATCAAAAATCATTTACCACGAGCCAAGAAAGGGATGTAGCGGTTGAGCAGGTTATTTATTTAAATTCTAAACGCGTGGGTGTAAAAACCGATTTAGCAAAGGTCTTACAACTTAAGCCTATATATTTTGATTATGACAAATCCAATATTAGGCCTGATGCTGCGATTGAACTTCAAAAAATAATAGCGGTATTAGAACAATATCCCAACATGAATATTGAGGTGCGCTCTCATACCGATGCTAGGGGCGAAGAAATGTATAATTTAAACTTGTCTAAACGCCGTAATAAAGCCACTATAAAATACATAGTTGAGATAGGAGGGATAGATCAAAATCGTNTTATAGGAAAGGGTTACGGAGAAACTAATTTAATAAATAATTGTGCTAACGCTACAGATTGCGAAGAAGAAAAACATNAAAAAAATAGACGTAGCGAATTTATTGTTTTAAAAAAATAAAAAAGTTTGGTTTAGCTTGTNAATTCTTTTACGAGTATAAAAACACTCATGGCTACAACAAACCAGCCAAATCCTTTTTTAAGGGGTTTTTCATTTATATACTGGTTACACCAGGTNCCTATAAAAATGCCAATAACNGANAGGCTTGTAAAACTTAAGAGNAACGGCCAATCAATATCTAAAACCTCNATATCNCCTATAAAACCTATTAGTGATTTTATAGCGATAATTAATAATGAGGTGGCTATAGCTTTTTTCATGCTTAANCCTACTAAGATCACTAATGNAGGAACAATAATAAAACCACCTCCAGCNCCTACTAAGCCAGTTAAAACACCTGTAAATACACCTTCGANAAGAAGNAAGGCCGTATTAAATTTTAAGTTCCTAGCCTTTTTTAATTTGCTGTTAGAATTTATCATAGCCCATCCTGCTATAAGCATGAGCATGGCAAAAAATAACATGATGCCAAGTTCTTTAGATACCTTGTAGTTGTTTATAGAGAAAAGAATATCTGGTAAGGCAGGAACCATGTATTTTCTTGTAAGGTATACGGCTATAAAGGCAGGCGTAGCGAAAACAATTGCCGTTTTAAAATCGACATTGCCTTTCTGTATATTTTTTAAAGTGCCTACTAAGGCCGAAACNCCNACTATAAATAANGAATAGGCNGTTGCNGTAATTGGATTTATTAAAAATAAATAAACTAAAACCGGGAGCGTTAAAATTGAACCTCCTCCTCCTATGAGGCCTAAGACGATACCAATAAAAAGGGCGCTTAAAAAACCAAGCACGGTCATTAAATCCATAAATTTATAGGCTGGTTAAAGTGNTGACTATCTTAATTCTGCATCCAATTTCTTTTTAAAATTTTNTTGCAGTTTTGTCATGATTTTATCAATTTGTTTATCGGTAAGGGTTTTGCGTTCATCTTGTAGGGTGAAACTCACTGCATATGATTTTTTTCCCTTCGGAAGATTATCGCCTTGATAAACATCAAATAGATTTATGCTNTTNAGTAATTTTCCTTCAGTTTTACGGGCAATGTCGTATACTTCATTAAAGGAAACACTTTCATTTAATAATAAAGAAAAATCGCGCTTTACTTCTGGATATTTTGGTATGTCTTTAAGTTTAATNCTGTTGTTTTTAATAATATCAAGAATANTGTCCCAATTAAAATCGGCGTAAAAAACTTCAACATCAACATCAAAATGATNTAAAATGGAGGTCTTAACAAGGCCAAATTCAACCATTAATTGATAGCCTGAACTCAAAGATATNCCTTCAGAAAACACATCGTTACTTACCGGTTTCTCTATAGTTTCTGTAATACCTAGTTTTTCTAATAGCGCTACTACCAGACCTTTTAAGTAAAAGAAATCGGCAGAACTATTTTTTACATTCCAATTTATAGGCCTGGTGTTTCCTGAAACAACAAGAGCCAGGTGCTTGTTCTCACTTCGTTTATTTGGATAATTATGATACGTTTTTCCAAATTCAAATAGCTTAATATCGCTTTGTTTTCTATTGTAATTATAAGCCAATACTTCCAGACATGAAAACAACATGGACTGTCTTAAAGCAGANAGNTCTTGACTTAAATGNTTNATGATAAGNACATTGTGNCTTTCGTTAAGGTCTTGGCATAAATCAGTATAAGTAGGTTTGGTTAATGAATTTGCCATCATCTCATGAAAGCCTAGTGCGTTTAATTGAGATGCTATGGTGTTTTGAACTTTAAAATCGTCTACAGTATTGATTTTGGAGATAGAAGCNTTTAGCTTGGTAGAAAATTTAATATTATTATAGCCATAAACTCTTAAAATTTCTTCTATCACATCGGCTTCGCGCTGTACATCATTTCTATATGAAGGAATGGTGAGACCCAATCCCGATTCGGTAATATTATTTACTTTTATTTCGAGAGAGGCTAAAATGTTCTTTATGGTTTCTTTGGGTAATTCTTCTCCAATGAGTCTGTTTATATTTTTAAAGTTTACAAAAACCTGAAAGTCATCAATCTTGTGAGGATATACATCTACCACATCGCTGGTAATTTCTCCGCCTGCAATTTCTTTGATAAGTTGCCCAGCTCTCATAAGGGCATACTTTGTGATTTTGGGGTCTATACCGCGTTCAAATCTAAAAGANGCATCGGTATTTAANCCAAAGCGTTTGGCTGTTTTTCTGATGCTAATAGGGTTAAAATACGCGCTTTCTAAGAAAATGCTAGAGGTGTTTTGGNTTACCTCGCTGTCCATTCCTCCAAAAATTCCGGCGATACACAAAGGCTTTTCTGCATCACATATCATAAGATCTTCTTGATGCAATTCTCTTTNAATGCCGTCTAAGGTTGTAAAGNGGGTTCCTGCCTCTAGAGTTTTNACCTCAATTTTATTGCCCGAAATCTTCGNTAGATCAAAGGCNTGNAGNGGTTGTCCCAATTCGTGTAAGACATANTTTGTGATGTCAACCACATTATTAACNGGNTTAAGNCCAATAGCTNTTANNCTNTTTTTTATCCAGGTGGGGGAGTCTTGTACTTTGATACCACTTATGGTTAGCCCACAATATCTNGGNGCTAANTTGGAGTCGATTACCTCAACATCAACTTTATTTAGCCTATTGTCTACCCTAAAATTACTGTTCGAAGGGGTGATNATTTCCACTTNAAGNCCTTTTTGNATGAGTCCGGCNCGTAAATCTCTTGCNACGCCAAAATGACTCATAGCATCTGCTCTGTTAGGGGTAAGACCTATTTCAAAAACAGTATCGGTTTCTATATTAAAAANCTCGGNCACTTGTGTTCCGGGATCTAAACTATTATCTAGTACTAATATGCCTTGATGATTTTCACCTAATCCTAATTCGTCTTCNGCACAAATCATACCCATGCTATTCTCACCACGTATTTTACCCTTTTTAATTTTCCANGCTTTGCCTTCGGCATCGTATAAGGTTGTGCCTATAGTAGCAACAGCAACCTTTTGACCGGTGGCAACATTTGGAGCACCACAAACTATTTGCAAGGGNGNCTCTTGACCAATATCTACNGTGGTNACCTTTAAGCGATCTGCATTGGGATGTGGATTNCAGCTTAATACATGNCCAACAACTATGCCTTTTAANCCACCTTTTATAGAATCAATAGTTTCAATACCTTCGACTTCGAGGCCTAGATCTGTTAGTAAATTTGCAGTTTCATCAGCCTTCCAGTCTAAATGAATAAACTGTTTTAACCATTGGTATGAAATCTTCATAAATGCTTTAATATTTTAAGGTGACAAAGATATAATAATGATATTATATATCTAATTAATCACTCATTTAAGTATTAATGTATTATTGGTTTTAAGATGTTTTATTTTCTATATNATAGACTGTAANAACTAATTAAATAGCTCTGATATTTTTTTNTCCAAAGCTTCACCTCGTAAATTTTTAGCAATTATTATACCGTTACTATCTAAANTAAATGAAGCTGGAATGGCTCGAACATTATACATTTGGGCTATGGGATCATTCCAAAACTTTAAGTTGGTCACGTGTTGCCAGGTCATNCCATCTTTATNTATNGCTCTTAACCATTGTGCTTTCTGCCCTTCTCTTTCAAGAGACACACTTAAAATGTTTAAGCCTTTGTCGTGGTATTTATTGTAAACCCTCACCAGATTAGGATTTTCGGCTCTACATGGTTTGCACCAGGATGCCCAAAAATCGACAATGGTAAATTTTCCAAGGGCATCTTTTAATGATAAAGAAGTTCCATTTGGCGTTGGGCCTTCAAAATTGGGGGCTTTTCCACCTAACTCTACAGAGGCCATAATTGCCAACTTGTCTTTTATAGTTTTAGCCTGGGTTGTTGCAGCTAATTTAGGACTTAAGCCGTCTATAATATCTTTAACTTCATGAGACAAAAACTCTTTTTTAGTCAACATTTCTGTGAGTAATAGCAGGCTAAAAAGACTGTTGGGATACTCTTTAACAAATTGTTTCTTAAAATNTTTTTCTTTTTGGATTAATTTAAATGCTTCGGTTTGCAAGATCCTTNCCAGTTCGTCGTCCTGTAATTGTTTGGCCTCTCGTATTTNATTATTATTGTTTATTCTCTCTTTATTTATTACCTTTAATTGCTTATTGTATAAAGTGTAAAGCTCGTTGCTACGACTTCCTTTTACTACAGAGCTGTAAAGACTGTCTTTATGAATGGTAATCTTTAAAGCGTCATTTTCAGGAAATAAAAATAAATAACTGGATTGCCCTTCTATTTTTAAAAGATTGATCTCTAATGTTTTACTTTTAGGAAGGCTAATATTAAATTTTTCGTTTTCAATTTTGATACTGTCCTTAAAAGCAGGTTGATTATTAACTAATTCTTGTAAAATTAAATGACTCCCATCTGGAAGTCCAGGTGCAGAACCGCTTAAAGTAAACACTGAACCATCTCTGTTACAGGAGTATAAGGAAAGAACCAGCAATGTAAGTATTAAAGGTTTCATAAGTCTAAAATAATTTAAGAAGCGTAAATATATTCATAGCAATTCAGAAAAAAAATTATTTTACTTTTAAAAATAATAAAAGCTTATTGCTCAATTTCTAATTGGTATAAATTACCGCCTTTAAACTTATTCCTTTCATCAGTGATGTATAATACGGAATCGTTCTTAAAACAAATACTTTCTTTTTGAGATGAAAACCCGAGTTTTATTTTTTTAATGGTACCATTAAAAAAGTCTTCGTTTTTATAGGCTCTTAAAAGCCAAACATGGGTACTGCTTAATAAGGCAATAGTACCTGTATTGTAATTTATGGCAGCCGATGTTATAGCACATTCCGAAGCATTATTACAAGTTTTATAACGCCCTATTAATACCGCTTTGTGTAAACCTTCTTTTGCAGGAATTTTATACACCTTGCTGATGCCATTAAAAGGCTTGCTTTTATTTTTTGTAAATAAATAAAAATTAGTGTTTAGGTATATAAAGGCTTCGACATCGTAATTTAAGTTCTTTTTTTTTGGAGGAAATTTCACTTGATCTTCAAAATAAAATGAGGTTTCTATTGCCGATGTTTTATCTGTCGAAATATCAGAGATATTATTAATGCTATAGATGACAAGGTTTTTTCTGGTATTGAGGTTATTGCCAAAGTCTCCTATGTATAATTGATCGTTGGGGCCTCTGGCAAGGTCTTCCCAATCTCTGTTTTTAGAATTAGTGATTTCTATATGTCTTTGAATACTTTTTGTATTAGGATTATAAACATAAATCCAATTTTTATTTCCTGAATCATTGATCATCCAAATGACATCACTATTTGAAGAGTATTCTATGCCGCTTATTTCCTTTAATGTTTGGGGAAGTTTATCAATATGGGTTAATTTCCTATAGTCTTGACAACTATTACAGAGCAAGGAAATTAGAAACAACCGAACCAAAATGGATAGTTTAGAAGTAAACATGTATTTCATCGATTATTTGTGTTTTTTGTCGAAAAGTGCATTCTTTTTAAATATTAGAAATAAAAAAAGTTGCAGGGTGTTATAAATTTACAGAGGTTTTAAGACAAACAGTTTTGGTTAACACTAAGATTGTATTTATCGTTTTTACTTTTGTACTCTTTTTTTTGGTTTAGTTAAGAGTTATGTTTTAAAAATTAGTAATAAATAAACGATAAACTTGTTGAATTGGGTTAGATGTACTAGTTTCTCCCACCAATGTTTTAGGAGGTTAATTTGGTAAAGAAAATAGTCGTTCATCTAACCCTTTTCTTATTGTTTTTTGTGTAATCGTAAAAATAATAAAAAATATTATATATTTTTGATATTTAGGCTTTTATATTGATTAACTTTCCTGATTAGTATCTAATTGTACATCTCTTTTTTATGTCTTCATTACTAGAACAAGCCATTGTTGCCACATTAAAAGCCGGAAAGGCGATTATGAAAATTTATGCCTCCGATTTTGAGGTTGATTATAAAGACGACCATAGTCCATTAACTTTAGCCGACAAGGAAGCCAATCGTATTATTGAATCAATTTTGAGTGATACCAATATCCCTATTATAAGTGAAGAAATGGAGGTAAATGCCTTTTCTGAACGAAAAAACTGGTCGCGATGCTGGATTGTTGACCCTCTTGATGGGACTAAGGAATTTGTAAAACGCAATGGTGAATTTACTGTAAATATTGCTTTGGTAGAACAGGGTATTCCTGTTTTAGGCGTTATTTATGCTCCCGTTTTAAAGACCCTGTATTATGCTCAGGTAGGTTTTAATAAGGGGTTTAAGGTGATTTTAAAAGACCATGANACCTCTATAAATGACGTTTTTAAACAAGCTCAAGAAATAAAACCCAGTACCCAGCCTTTAAAAGTAAGAATCTTGGGCAGTCGTTCTCATTTTAATCCTCAGACCAAAAACTTTATTAAAGAAATAGAGAAAAATAATACTGTTGAAATAATTAAAAAGGGGAGTTCATTAAAATTTTGTCTTATTGCTGAGGGTAAGGCAGATTATTANCCGCGTTTTGGNCCNATAATGGAATGGGATACCGCGGCAGGACAAGCCATTTGTACGGCGGTAGGGGTTTCGGTAAAGCGCATACCAGAACAAATTCCNCTTATATANAATAAGGAAAACTTATTGGTCCCCGATTTTTTGGTTTCTAATTAATATCAATATTAATTCAATTCGTTTTTAATAAAATTAAATGGCATAAATAAACCTGGCAGGTCGCGAAAAGGCTCTTTTTATCCTAATAAGAGGGGAATAGGAGGCCTTTTGTATTCAGATTATGAGATGACCTTATTTTATATTTCTAAAAAAGGAGAGAATTTTGTTACGAACATGCGCTTTGGAAATATTTATTCTAAAAGGTTTAA
>JAESQB010000076.1 GCA_016765375.1 Flavobacteriaceae bacterium
TGCAGCAAAACACGGTATTGGAGGCGTTCTGGTAGAAGGTTGGAATACCGGTTGGGAACATTGGATAGGCTTTGATGACCGAGAAGGTGTTTTTGATTTTGTCACCCCATATCCCGATTACGATATCGAAGAGGTAGCACGTTATGCACAAGAAAAAGGCGTTGAAATTATCATGCATCATGAAACCTCATCGGCACCCAGAACCTACGAAAAGCAATTGGATTCGGCTTTTGCGCTTATGAAACACCTCAATATTAACACGGTAAAATCGGGTTATGTTGGCCCTATCATTCCAAAAGGTGAATATCACCATGGCCAATGGATGGTTAACCACTATAGAAAAACCATTACCAAGGCTGCCGAGCAAAATATTGCCGTTAACATACACGAACCTATAAAAGCTACGGGCATACGACGTACCTATCCTAATGTTATTGCAAGAGAAGGTCTGAGAGGGCAAGAATTTAACGCTTGGGCTTCAGATGGCGGTAATCCACCCGAGCATTTATCGATAGTCGCTTTTACCAGAATGTTGTCCGGCCCCATAGATTTTACCCCGGGAGTTTTCGATATAAAATTAGATTCTAAATACCCGAATCTAAAGAAAGGTGAGAAAAGAGCAAACCAAATAAATACCACTTTAGCCCAACAATTGGCCTTATATGTGGTCATCAATAGCCCGGTACAAATGGCACCCGATTTCCCGGAAAATTATGAAAACCACCCTGCATTTCAATTCATTAAAGATGTGGGTGTGAATTGGGAAAAAACCGAAGTCTTAAATGGTGAGATAGGGGATTATGTAACCATAGCCCGACAAGAGCGCGAAACCGGAAATTGGTTTGTAGGTAGTATCACCGATGAAAACAAGAGAGAAATCACTATTGATTTTAATTTCCTAGATCCTGATACAGCATACGAAGCCATCATCTATAAGGATGCTGCCGATGCCCATTGGAATGATAACCCAAAGGCCTACGAAATTGAAACGCTTAGCATTACAAAAGATATGAAAAATACTATTGTTTTGGCAGCTGGCGGTGGCTTCGCCATAAGTCTTAAGATTAAAAAATAATATATCATGGCAAACATCAATCTTTTATTAAAGCAAGTATCGCCTACAGCAATGCAGGTGCAAAACGATAACTTTAAAATTATTGTAGACCGCCCTAAAGCAAAAGGCGGTGGCGGAGAAGGATTGATGGGCGGACAATACCTGCTTGCCGGCATTGGCGGTTGCTTTTGCAGCACCCTTTTTGCAGCCGCTCAATCCAGAGACATTACTATTGAAGGCCTAAACNTTGTGGTTAATGCAAGCCTTAGTGACGATTTACCCAAACGTTTTACCGATATCGAATTAGAGGTTTCTTATAAACATTGTTCTCATCCTGAAGAGTTTCAAAAACTATTACAAATTGCCGAAAAAGGCTGTATCTCGGTAAACACCATGATAAAGGGCATTGGTTTTAAGGTTTTAAATACTTAATATGNGTAAAAAGAGCCGTAGAANATTTATAAAAGCCATGGGTAGCGGCATTGCCGGAAGTATGGTCTTANCTGCTCATGCTTTTTCAAAACCTAAAAATCCTTTCCCTAATGATTTTGGTTTAAGTCAAGAAAACGATAATTCCGAAGCTTTTTGGGAAACCGTTAAGGCGCAGTTTAAGTTTACTCCCGGGTTAAAATATTTCAACAATGCCTCTTTAGGCGCCTCCCCTATTGCCGTACAAAAAGCCACCACCANTTTTAGAGAAACACTGGACAGTTTTCCTTCCAAATACGGTTGGGGGGCTTGGGATGAAGAAAAAGAGAATACCCGAAAAGCTGTTGCCGATTTATTTTCGGTATCGCATGAAGAAATTGCCCTCATACACAATACCACCGAAGGCATGAACCTTATTGCCAGNAGTTTTNACCTTAAACCCGGCGANGAAGTGATTTTGGCAGATCANGAGCATGCCAGTGCCTTCATTCCTTGGNAAGCTTGGCAGGAAACTAAAGGCATTAAACTGGTACGGCCAATATTACCTATAAATGCTACGGAGGAAGATGATATAGTTGCGGTCTATAAAAAGGCCATTACATCCAGAACTAAAGTCATTATGATTTGCCATCTTATCAATACCACGGGCATGATCTTACCGGTAAAAGCGGTCTCAGAAATGGCACATCAAAAAGGCATATTGGTAGGTGTTGACGCCGCACAATCTGCCGGAATGTTCAACATAAACCTGCGCGATTTAGGCTGCGACTTTTATGCGGCAAGCGGACATAAATGGTTGTTCTCNCCAAAGGGTATCGGTATTTTTTATGCTAAAAAAGAAAGTCAAGCCCATTTAAAACCCCTCATGGTAGCCAGAGGTCATNAGGACGAGAGNATTCGCAGGTTGGAAAANTACAACAGCCGTAACCTGCCTGANGTATTAGGCTTGGGGGCTTCNATAGCATTTCATAATAATATAGGNTCAGAAAANATACACNAACGATCGTATGCCCTAAAAGACTATTTCAGATCAAAANTTGAAGGCAACCCAAAGTTTAAACTNAAAANCCCAGCTTCAAANANNTTATCNGCNGCNATACAGGTGGTTGAAGTNNTNGGAAAAAATGTTAGAGNCNTTAAAAAANANCTCTTTGAGCGTTACGGTATAGACTGCCGCCCCATGGACGTTTTTAAGCTCAATGCGTTACGGTTCTCCTTTGCCATTTATATCACCAAAAAAGATATCGATATTTTAGTGGATGCTCTGGAACAATTATCAGGAGAATAAAATTAAGTATTAAAAGAATTAAGTATTAAGTACAAAGTATTAAGAAATAGAAACGTCTTTNCGAGGAAGGCGGTACAACTGACGAAGCAAACTGTTGAATTTTATGAGATTGCTTCGTTGCACTCGCAATGACAAACAAACAAAAAGAAAATATGTCAAATAACAATTCACAGTATAGTTCAAGANTCGGTGCCATCCTGACCATGATAGGTATTTCAGTAGGCCTAGGTAATGTATGGCGGTTTCCCTATATGATGGGTAGCTATGGTGGCTCTGCTTTTTTGTTTATCTATTTATTATTTACAATTCTACTCGCCTATCCGGCTTTGGTTACAGAAATGTCCTTAGGAAAAGAGGCTAGAACAGGAACCATTACNGCTCTAAAATCNGTNTTNAANAATCGCTTNGGAAANATTATGGGNTACCTTCTGGTTGGTGTNGTTACCATAGCGGGGTCCTATTATGCCGTAGTGGTTGCTAATTTATTATTTACAGCAGTATTTTCGGTGAGTTCTGGCTTTTCGGAAACTACCAATACCAACTATCAGGAACTGCTTAGCAATGGATCTTTACAATACGGGGTTACCGTTTTCCTAATTCTTGCAGCATTATTGGTTTCTTATTTAGGCTTAAATAAAGGCATCGAAAGAATATCTAAAATCATCATGCCATTTTTCTTTTTGGCTATTTTGTATATGATCGTATATGCTTGGTTTCTACCAAATGCCGTAGCTAATGTTAAACAATTTCTCTCTCCAGATTTTAAAAGCATGGGGGCTTCCGAAATTTTTGCTGCCCTGGGGCAAGCCTTTTTCTCGGTAGGCCTTGGTGGTACCTTTGTGGTGGTGTATTCGGGCTTTATTAAAGACCAAAAACAAATTCCAAAAATAGCCTTCTTTACCTGCCTGGGTGACCTGGGTTCATCGCTATTGGTCAGTTTATTTTTAGTGCCTGCCATTCTGGCTTTTGGCATGGAAATGGGTCAAGGGCCTTCCTTAATTTTTAATACCTTACCTGAGCTCTTTTCCGTTTTACCTGCCGGACGATTCATAGGCTCTGTATTTCTAATTGCTTTATTTTTGGTAGCCTTTCTCTCACTCGTAGCCGCCTTTCAGGTGCCCATAAGCAGTTTGAAAATTAAAAAGATCCCNCTNAAAAAACTCATTATTGGGTTTGGGATATTGCAATTGGTACTTACCCTCCCCTCTGCCCTATATCCNGAAATTATAGGATCNTTAGANCTTATNTTTGGNTCNGGNATGCAGGTATTTGGNAGTATGCTCGTGATTGGTGGCATATGGTGGGGTGTAAAAAGTGGGCTTTATNAGAAATTACTCTTTGAAAAAACAGANGGCGGTTTTGCCAAAATCTCNTTTTTCTGGTTNCGNTGGGTCGTACCNGGNACTTTATTNGCGGTNCTTATAGGNTATGTNTATAGTAGTGTGAGCTAAACGAATAGACCTGACAGTTTTAACTATTTCTGAAATCAATAAATCAAAAACTATAGCCTATTCTAAAGGTTAACTCAACTATTGTTACCCAATTATTACTATTTATACTTACTGCCCTACCTATACCAAAGCCCCCTTCAAAACTCAAATTATTTTCCCATACTTTGCGATAGCCAATTTTAGGGATAAAGCCAAACGATTCGATTATCGAGATATTACTTTCATTAGAAATGACAAACCAATCCGGGAAATATTGGGTTTTTAAAGCTAAAAATCCACCCGAATTTCCTTTAATCGTTCTACCTTTTCTAGTTCTTCTCTTAAAACTATAATACCAACGCGGTTCCAATACTAAATTAGGGACTAAAAAGAAAATAAATTCATTATTCGTGAGAATATCTTGTCTAAAGCCAAAATCGAAACCAAACTCGGCTCTTAAAACTATTGTACTCGATATTTTTTTTCATAATGTGTCCAAACCCCAAAAAGCCCGACTTCTACACCCAGTATTTTATCTTCTACCGAATAGGTCTTGTTATTTTGTTGTGCATTGGCTCCTATAAATGATAATACTATCAAAAGGAATATTATTTTTTTCATGGGTCTATTGTTAAAGAGGTTATTGTAATTCAAATAACTACCATTTAAAAACCAAGCCTTTATTCCTTATTAACAAAAAAAATATTAATTCGATTAAAATGAATAAAAGACGTTTAAAAAAAAGAACCACCCTTTTTAAAATCAATTATTTTTCTGTGAAAGACATAATTTTAATTAAATTTACAGAGGAATAAAAATTTTAACATGTCAAAGCGCAAAGAAGATGGTATTCACGCCGTTAACCAGGATTTTAAAAAATACGAAGGGGTTCAAAAAGACCAGGAATACAATCTCGTAGAAAACGATAGTGCCGATCAGTTTGATGAAGATTTTATAATACAAACGGTCGACATGACCGATTATTACGATGGTGGTGAAGCAGGAAAAGAACGCTTTGCCCAAAATCTGGGAAAAGCCTTCGAAGAAATTGGTTTTGCTGTATTATCAGGACACCGTGTTGATCCCGATCTATATATTCAAGCCGGGGAAAAAGTCAATGAAATTTTCACCACAACCACGGTCGAAGAGCGTATGGTTTATGAAGCCAAACGNCANGGNTCGGTGAATCAGGGTTATTTTCCTATAAAAGAAACTACCATCATTCATCCCGACTTGGTTGAAGGTTGGGTATTTTGCCGACGTGCTTTTGATATGGATGGAAACCCGGATTATAAAGAATCAGACTTTTGGCCCAAGCCAGGCTACGAACCTTTTTTCAGAAAGGTAGTAAAAGCCCATGAAGCTTTAATTTTACCCCTTATACAAAGTTGCTTTAGCTATTTAGGATGTGATCCCCACCTGTACGATGAAAAATTAAAAGCTACTAATTTTGGCTTCCGCCTTAATTATTATCCCCCCATTAACAAAGAAGATGATGCCTCTGGCGCAGGACGTATGTTAGGTCATGAGGATATTGATTTCTTCACCCTACTACCCTCACAAAGCGTTGATGGCCTGCAGGTATATAATAAAAATAATGGCAAATGGATACGCCTTAATCCACCACCGGGAACCATCATTTTAAATACCGGTGATTATATGCAGCGCATCAGTAACGACCGTTTTCCTTCGACCACCCACAGGGTGAGTAAACCTAAGGTGAAACGCGAGTTAGGCACACCAAGAATCACCATTCCCATGGCCGTTTACGTATGGGAAGATGAAATATTAGAAGTGCTTCCCGGATTAACACCAGTGAAATACGAGCCCATTTCGGCTATAAAATTCCACACCGGTATTACCAGTAAATATTATGGCGATGATTATGCGGTAGAAAAATAAATTCAGAATCAGAAAACAAAACCATCAAAACCGAATTATGAAATTTTTCAAACCAGCTTTAATACTACTTTGTACTATGCTTGCTATGGGATGTACTCAACCCGATGCCAAAGGCACCTTTGGCTACGACTTAGAATTTTTAAAACAACACAAAAGCACCCTTGTGCTCAGCAATAATGACGGAAAAGGCCAAGTGGCCATTGTAGGCGACTACCAAGGCCGCATCATGACCAGCACAGCCAATGGCTTAGCTGGAAAGAGCTACGGCTGGTTGAATTACGATTTAATTTCATCAGGAGAAATTAAAAAACACATCAATGTTTTTGGAGGTGAAGATCGTTTTTGGCTTGGCCCCGAAGGTGGGCAATATTCTATTTTCTTTAAAGAAGGTGATGCCTTTGACCTGGAAGCCTGGCAAACCCCTAAACAAATAGACTCAGAACCTTTTACCCTTGATGAGAACACAGCAACCACTGCTGTATTTTCTAAGAAAATGCAACTCACCAATTACAGTGGTTTTGAATTTGACATTGCTATAAAAAGAGAGATTGCCATTCTCGATAAATCGAATATCGAAAAAAACTTAGGTATCACATTGAATGAGGGAACCTCTTATATTGGGTTTCAATCTGAAAATACCATGACTAATATTGGTGATAAAAATTGGTCGAAAGAAACTGGCCTCTTATCGGTATGGATCTTAGGCATGTTTATTCCTTCTGAAACCACTACCGTCATCATTCCTTTTAAAGACAGCCTAAACCTAAACACGGCTTATTTTGGAAAAATTAATGACGACAGACTAACCGTTCTTGAAAACACGGTATTGTTTAAAGGTGATGGCAAGTACCGTTGTAAAATAGGCTTACTTCCTCAAAATTCGACACCCTTTTTTGGGAGTTATGATTCTGAAAATAAAGTGCTCACCATCGTAGAATACACCTTGGACGGTGATACGACTTATGTGAATTCCTTATGGAAACATCAAGAAGACCCTTATGATGGCGATGCTATAAATTCGTATAACGATGGTCCCATGGACAATGGCGATCAATTAGGACCTTTTTACGAATTAGAATCTTCTTCTCTTGCAAAGGAACTTGAGCAAAACCGAAGCATAAAACACGTACATAAAACCTACCATTTTGAAGGTAGTCCAGAAGCTTTAGATGCCATATCACAAAAGGTATTGGGTATTGCTTTAAGTGAAGTGAAGCTTTGAATCCCGCATCCCGAAAAGTCGGGACAAGCTGTGCGAAAATGAATATTGAATACTAAATGCAGGAAAAAGACCCTTCGACAATCCCGATCACTATCGGGACAGGGCAGGAAAAAGACCGCTTTGCTATAAGAGATAAGAATTTTAAACTTTATCATGAAACATTATATTTTCATAGTAATAATACTATTGTTTTTTACTTCATGTGAAAGCTACGTTTCAAAGTATCCTATTAGTTACAGTAATGATTCCTTTATCATTTCAGAATTAAATGGATATTGGAAATACCATTCACATTATCAAGATACTACAGACGCATGGACAGCGTCATATAATGGTTCTCTACTTAGAATTATGGCCTTTAATAAACATGAGCACCTCATTGAACTAATACCAGACATTATAAAAACCCAACGTGAGTATCTTGATGATATTCTTATAATGAGAGGATTCACTACAAAAATAAATGGTGAAATTTTTATAAATCTAATGAATTTAAGTAATGATGATGATACTGAGTCCCTTTTTACCATTCAAAAAATTCATTTAAGCAAAGACACATTATTTACCACTGGAATTTCTCCAAAGATGTTCAAAAGTTTAAATATTGAAATTGAATCTATAGCAGATCATTATAAGTTCATTAAATCAATACAAAACAAAAAAGAGTACTGGGATATGGGTTTCAAATTTGTAAAATTTGAATAATAATAACATCTAATTAATCCATA
>JAESQB010000077.1 GCA_016765375.1 Flavobacteriaceae bacterium
CCCAATTGGGGTCGATTTTAGGGATCCACGTTTTTTCATCGGCATCGTCTAATAAAATAACTCTGGAATTTATTTTTCTTTTCTTGATAAAAGGCAATAGACTTTTTTCCATTTTACCAGGAAAATCGAGGCTTATAAATATAACTTCTAAATTTTTGTCCTTATAGTTCTCATGAAGCTCTTGAAAATAAGGCAATTCCCTAACACAAGGCGCACACCAAGTTGCCCAAAAGTTAATAACATAAGTCTTGTCGTCTTTTATATTTAATAGCGGTTCTAATTCAGCATAATCAAAAACATCAACAAGTGATTTCTCTTCTATGGTTGGTGTTTCCTTTATAAGAGCCATCTCCTGCGTTTTATTCTGACAAGCAAAAACGATAAATAAACTAAAACCTAATACTAATTTTTTCATGACATATCAAATACCTATCAAAAGTAGATAAAATAAAACTTTAGGGTCATTAACTTGTGTTAAATCTAAACGGAATCTAAGGTACTCTATTAAAGAAAATACCATTTATTAAAAATTTAACGGTCTCAAATTAGGTTTGATAAATTTTTACTCTACATTTGTAGAATTAATTCTAATCCTGTAGAGCAATGCCATTATCTAAGACCGAAGAACAACTCATGCAACATATTTGGAAGCTTGAAACCGCCTTTATGAAAGATATTCTCAATGCGTATCCTGACCCAAAACCGGCTACTACAACCGTGGCTACACTTTTAAAACGCATAACAGACAAAGGGTTTATAGCTTATAATCTCTACGGAAAATCTCGTGAATATTACCCCCTGGTAAAAAAGAAAGATTATTTTTCAAAACATGTCAATAGTTTAATAAAACATTTTTTTAATGACAGTGCTTCTCAATTTGCTTCATTCTTTACCAAAGAGAATCTTAGTAAAAAAGAGTTAGAACAGTTAAGAACCTTAATAGATGTGGAACTTAAAAAAAAAGAATCATGATGATTTATGTTTTAAAGTTTAGTGGCTGTTTAGCTATAAAATAGACCTGACAGGTTTTAATTAGTGAATGAACCCTCATTTTAATATCAAAACGGCAGCCTAAGAACGAATAAAAATTCTAGAATTTATAGTAAGTTTGTTTTATGCAAACGATACGAAAAGCTACCCTAAGCGATTTACCAACACTCTTACAATTTGAGCAAGGCATAATCAAAGCCGAACGCCCCATGGATCCAACCATACAGGAAGGGGCTATTCATTATTACGACATATCGGAACTTATTTCCAGTGAACTTTCTGAGGTTTATGTGGTTGAAATCGATCAAAAAATTGTGGCTTCCGGATATGCAAAAATTATGGATGGCAGGCATTATTTAAAGCATAAAAAACAAGGCTTTTTAGGTTTTATGTTTGTGCCTGAAACCCATAGAGGCAATGGTTTAAACAAATTAATTTTAGACGCTTTATTTTCATGGTGCAAGGAAAGACATGTTTTTGAAATTAGATTGAATGTCTATGATCAAAACCCTTCGGCAATAAGAGCGTACGAAAAAAAAGGATTTAAAAAACATATGATCAATATGCGGTTAAACCTTAAAGACAAAAATTGAGACCAAGAAATTTTCCACAATAAAAACCCCCTAAACAAACTTTTTAATTTAAGATGTTTAAGGGATTTTTCAATCAACACTTAATAATATTTCTGTATTCAATATTCTGTCCCGAACGTTCGAGATTCAGTGTTCGATATTCTTTATTTATAATGTTTTGCTATGCAAGCCACCTTTAGCACTATCCACAGTAACCGTGTATTTTGAACCCCCTTTTACGATCCAACGCACTTTAACTATGCTATTGCCTTCGATGTTTTCAACATTTATTTTTGAAGGGTTTGTTTTTTGTTCGGTAGTCACATTAAAATCATCATCATTAACAATCATGCCTGCCAGAACGGTTCCTCCAGAAAGGGAAATAAAATCGGGACGCTCGATCTTAAATTTCAAATCCTGACTGGCGTGGGTAGGCATGAGCCTATCGTTTTTNATAANGGCNGTAATTTCTTTTAAACCACCACCTAATGATCTTTCACTTATAGCATCTACACTAAGGTGGGGCATNTGATTGGCGTGGTAAAAGGTAAACACCATATTACGGTGCAATTCTTCCTCCAACATAAAGCCNGGGGTCGCTCTCCCTACATTTTTTTTCATCCCTCCTATTTCAATGGTNCCATAAGTGGGNTGGTTATACGTTGTCCAAGGGCTAAAACCNTCNCCCATCATCAGGTCTTTATCGGCTCTAAAAATAAGATTTCTGTCGCGACGACTGGTTTCTTTTTTATAATAGGCAAAGCCGGTAAAAATTTCGTTGGTAAAAGTATAAATNCCTCTTCCNCCGTAAAACCAATCCAACTCGCCGCCAAACACCGAATACAAATCTTTATATACAACAAGGTATTTATAACCCGCCAAGATTTCTTCGCCTTTTTTCCCTATAGCATCGTAAATACGAACATCTTTTCGGTTATAGGTTTCTTTATCNTCTTTTGCACCNGGACCTCTTAATATCATCCCTCCCGNNTTNTGAAAACTCTGNGCTCCGGCAATATTGGGGTGTTTTAATACAAAATCGGCTACNGCTCTGGTTTCGGGAGCCGAGAAAGGATATTTATAGGCACCACGCTGAATATAATCGGGCTGCCATTTCCATCCCCAGTCNCGNTTNGGGTCGTAATAACCCGGGGTATCTTCGTTTATTCTTCCNTCCCCATCGTTGTCTATACCTTCATTNCCTAAATATTCGTAACGTTGTGCNGTTACCACATCATCAGGACCAATACGAATCATTTTTCTAGGGTCTAAGGGNTCNACGATCATATTNCCATAAGGACTTTTACGACGCATTTGNGTGATNGAACCNTCGCCGTTTAGGTCGTCATAACCGTCTTCGTCAAACAGGCCATCGCTATCATCATCTAAGGCAATCATCCCTGAACGNGGACTATTNGGCGTATTGGGCTCCTTCATATAATTGTTACGTGCATCGGGATTAATGGTAGGCACNATATANAAAATNCGGTCTCTCAACATGTTTTTGACATAAGCCACATCTCCAAAATTNTCGGTGAGGTACCATNCGGTATAGATGCAGATTTCTGCGCCTTGAATTTCGTTGGAATGGATATTTCCATCANCATAAAAAGCAGGCTTTCTATCGGCATCGCCTACCGAATAATCGGTAATGGCCATCATCCAAATGTCTCTGCCCTCGGTTGATTTCCCAATGGATTTACGCCTCACCAAATTGGGATAGGCTTTGGCNATTTTTTCGCTNAANGCGGCCAGGCCTTCNGNGGTATAATATTTATTAAATGAGATATTCACCTTAGGATTATGAGGCGATCCTACGGCTCTAAATATATCGTTGGTGTTTTGTGCTTTCATTGCCAATGGCGCCGTTATAAAAAGCGCGATCAGAACATATATATAGCTGTACTTTTTCATAATGATTATAATTTTATNCTTAATGTTTTAACACCCGTATGCGGAGCTCCGGCTTTTAACTCGATATTTCCTTTGCCTTTTATAAGCCAGGTAAATGCTCTNGAACTATCCCCTTCGAGAGGCTTAGTGGTTTGGTGTTTTTTACCCGAAATGAGTTCCTGNCCCTTGCTTAATTTAAGNNTGAGNTTNATTTTACGCAACCATCTTGATTTTGCGCCCATTTCGGTATGGGTTGGNAATAATCCGCTATTGTATANATCAACNCTTATACGTGTAAGGCCAGAACCCAGAGATTCGGTCTTTAAGTTAACGAGNNTTATCGCTGCTTGNCCTTTGGCAATTTCCAATACAAAATCGGTATGCGCTTTGGCAATCTCAGCCACTTTCTCATAGGCCGGATTTTTCATCATAAAGGTATTTATACCCCCCACTTCCACTTTTTGATTGGGNAAATCGGGATGTNAAACTTCTTNCCAATCTACAAACGGACTCGCATGTCCTTCTTCCTTAGCCCACATTAAAAAGTTGGCGTATTTGTTTTTAGGGGCTTTGTTTATCGAATCGCCTTTAGCTTTTGGCAACCACCACCCGGGGGTGCTTAAAGCCAGTCGGCCAAAGTGAAAATATGACCATTCAAAAAAGTCGCCGCCTTGAGATTTCCATTTAGGGGCATCTTTGGCTTTTATAATTTTATTATAGCGCTCTGAAAGGGCTTTGTTTAGATCGGCATCCTTTTTTAAAATACTGGTCACCACCCTTTTTTTAGCATTGGCTTTATTAAATTTAATGGGAGTGGATAAGTTATCGGCAGGACCAAAACTTATAATGCTATAAATGTTCCATTGTTGGTATAAATAATCCAATAAGGCGCGGTGCTCTTTTTCAGATACGGGATGCTCACCGGCACCGGGTTTAAAATAAGGGAAGTTATAACTCAGGTTTTTGTTAAAGGCAATACCGCCTGGGCCGTCTTCATTAAATTTTCCATCTTTATCATTATCAATACCTTCCGAAATTAATTTGTGCGTGCCTTTCTCGCCTTTTTTAGTATCGGCGGGGGTCATAATACGGGCGTCTTCTTCTATGATCAGATGATCGCCGGTAGGGTCTTCAATGCGCATTAGGGTAATAAGGCCATCATTATTAAGGTCTTCAAAACCATCTTCATTTATACTGCCGTCTCTGTCGTCATCGGTTGCTCTGGCATTGCCATTCCGGGCGTATTTTAATTTTCCAAAATACTGCTGAGACGCATCGGGACTCATATTAGGGAAAATATAAAACGAGGTATGGTTAAGCACCTCCTTGTGGTTCGCCAAAATATTTTCGGCCAGGTGTAGGGCGAGTTCGGTTCCTAACAAATGGCTGCCTTCAATACCGCCCACTATGGCTATTGCCGGATGGTCTTGAACTTTTCCACTGGAAAGGCTAAGCGCCCAAATGTCGTTTTTACCAAGGGTTTTGGTGAGGGACACCAATTTTACATTAGCCTTGTATTTTGATGCCAAGGCTTTTAGAGCAGTCCCAATTTCTTGGTGGTCTCTGTAGCCTTGTTGTGAGAATAATAGAGAAGGCGTTGCAAAAACAAGCCAACCTAGGAGAAGTAATGGTTTAAATTTCATTTTTTCAGTTTAATTAATTATTGATGAAATAGGTATTAAAACAAATGCTTTTTAGCATTGCCATTTTAAAACACGTGAAAATACCATTTGCTTTCTTTTCGTTCTATATTTTAAGAGTTTTTAACATATGAATTTGTCTTGGGTATTTTTCATATTTTTGAGGCATGGATAAACAGAATAACAATTTAGTTTTATCCAATAACTTCTAAAGGTTAAAAAAACGACGCATATACAATAATGTTATACACATGTTAAAAGAAGAGCAGATGGAGAACCTTACCATAACAGATAAAATTGAATCCCTTTCTATAAAAAAATTCATAGCATTAAGTGTTTTTAGTTTTGGCCTTTATCAAGTTTGGTGGATGTATAAATCTTGGAGGTTCTTTAGAGATAAAGATAATCTCGATATAATGCCAGCAGCCAGGGCTATCTTTTCGATTTTCTTTTTATATAGTTTATTTGAAAAAATTCAAGACTTTTCAGGATCTAAAGACTATACCAAAACATTTTTATCGTTTGGATATTTTTTAGGGTATATTTCTTTGAATTTAATTAGTAATCTTTCTGACCCTTATTGGTTTGTTTCTTTTTTTTCATTTTTGATTTTAATCCCTGCTCTGGAGTCATTTAATTTTGGAATTAAACATCATACTGCATGTAAATTAATTGAAAATGATGATTTTAACAATCGGCAAGTGGGGATACTAATTGTAGGAGGAATATTGTGGCTATTAATTTTAATGGAGATGTCTCAATAGAACGAAAACGCGACGACCCTTTCTCAAACTTTAACACATATATGAAAAAAATATGATNCATAAATGACAGAGAAAGGAACATTAAAAGAAGTTGCAGGCGTATTCTTTAAATTAGGTTGTATTGCATTTGGTGGTCCGGCTGCCCATATCGCCATGATGGAGGAAGAAATCGTAAACAAAAGGAAATGGATGGACAGACAGCACTTCCTTGACCTTATTGGAGCAACCAATTTAATTCCCGGTCCCAACTCCACCGAAATGACCATGGACTGCGGTCATGAACGTGCAGGAATGCCCGGTTTGTTTGTCGCAGGCGCTTGTTTTATATTTCCTGCGGCAGTCATTACAGGTATTTTCGCGTGGCTCTATGTAGCGTACGGTCAGTTGCCCCAGGTAGAACCATTTTTTTTTGGAATAAAACCCGCTGTACTTGCCATTATCGCTGCTGCTATTATCAAATTGGGTAAGAATGCATTAAAAACATGGGAGCTTGGTATAATGGGGGNACTCGTACTTGCNGCAAGCATATTGGGCGTCAACGAAATAGTTGCTTTGCTAACCGCAGGTGTCATTGGAGCATTATATTTCTATACCAGGCACAAAATATCCACCAGCCCGAAAGCATTTTTACCTTTCATCTTGCTTCAGGCATCAGCTGNGACCATTACTCAGCTATCNACNCTAAAAGTGTTCTGGACATTTGTTAAAGTAGGNGCCGTATTNTACGGGAGTGGCTACGTGCTATTCGCATANCTTGACGCTGAACTGGTAACAANGGGTTGGCTAACACGACAACAACTTATAGATGCGGTGGCTGTCGGACAGTTCACACCTGGTCCTGTTCTATCTACCGCGACATTCATCGGCTACCAACTAACAGGATTCTGGGGAGCTATTGTAGCAACCCTTGGCATATTTCTTCCCTCATTTTTCTTTGTTCTTATTCTTAACCCGCTAGTTCCCAAAATGAGAAAATCGAAGTTGCTTGGCTACTTTCTTGACAGTGTAAATATTGCAGCAGTGGCGGTAATGATAGCTGTACTTTTTGTAATGGGCAAAGACACCCTGACCGACTGGAGAGGAANTGTTATTGCGGCAATAAGCATTGGACTAACTTTTGGCATCAAGAAAATAAACGCCATGTGGACAGTGATTGGCGGAGCAGTTTTAGGTTATTTATTGAGTTTAGTATAATATTAACAAGCAAACAGGTAACTAACAAAATAAAANCATGAGCGCCCAACATTNGGCNNACTNTATTGNTAATNAATTATTTACAAAAAAATTCTTATCTTTCAGCAAGATTAGTGTTCCTTTCAAAAATAACANTATACTTCCCATCCCTCCCACCTTGTCCTACTTATAAGGAGTAGAGCGCCCTCAAAATGAACCATAGCTCCAAACCTTGGTGAAAATGTCCNCAGAAAAAAGAGAGATCTAGATTTAATTATATTAACTAAACCAAAAGAATTATGAAAACAACATGCTCAACATTAATCCTATTCGTACTGACCTTATTCGTAATGTCATGCCAGAAACAGACAACGACNTTAACAGCTGTACAGAAATCTCAAATTGAGGACTCAACAAAAGAAGTTCTCCAGAAGATTTTAGAAAATTGTGATAAATTGGACTTCAATACCGCTTTTCAATTTCATTCGGAAAACTCAGATGCACGATATATNGAAAATGGNGCTATATTTCCATCATTAGACCAAATGAAAGAAGCGTATAATCAACTTGAAGCTTCCCTTGAATTAGTTGAAAATACGGTTGATAGCTGGGATATATTAGTTTTGGCTAAGGATGTTGTTTCATTTACATTACCGATACATATTAGGTTTAAAGTCAAAGACCTCCCTGAATATAAAGGGCAATATGTATGGTCAGGAATCTTACAAAAACAAAATGGGGCATGGATGATGGTTCAAACGCATGAGTCTTATTTAAACCATGCTGAATTTATAGCCGCCCTGACGCCACCACCAGCAAATTAAGGGAATTATATAAAAAAACACCTTAATTCGATCTAATAAACCGGTAGCCATATATGGCTACAACGACATAACAGAACAGCGGTAAAACAAATGAAAAGTTGACTTCGGGAACGCCCAATATCAGAACATCATCATAACCCGAACCGCCAATATCTAAGATCAAGCCTTGTAAGGAGGGCATAATAGCACCTCCAACAATGGCCATGACTAAAAATGCCGAAGCGTATTTAGCGTCTTCACCCAATCCTTTTAGGGCAATGCCGTAAATGGTTGGAAACATCAAGGACATACAAAACGAAATGGCCACCAAGCTGTATAAACCACCCATGCCTTGAATAAATATAGCACCCAGTGTAAAGCCTATAGCGCCTAAGGATAAAAGCATTAACAGCTTTCCTGAGTTGATGTATTTTAGTAAAAAAGTACAGATCCAGCGTCCGGCCAAAAACACCCCTAAAGCCGTCATGGCATAGTTAACAGCCGTTTGGTTGTTAATGCCTAAGGTTTCGGCATATTGATAAATATAGGTCCAACACATGATCTGTGCTGCTACGTAAAAGGTTTGTGCGATAACGCCTCCCACAAAACGTTCTTTCTTAAACAAACGCTTAATGGATGCCCACACCGTTGAATTATTGCTTTCATTGTTTTCAGGCATTTTACAAAGGCAATGATCGCCAACATCATCAAAA
>JAESQB010000078.1 GCA_016765375.1 Flavobacteriaceae bacterium
CTTGATAAAATGGGAAAATCTTCTCTAATTTGTTTTACATCAAGCATCATCACTGTTTTAAAGGACAAAGTTACAGCTTTTATTAGGTTTTAATAGTCGGAAGAATATTAAAAAACTATATGTCAATCAAGACTTTTTATAGAAATAAATGAGAAAAAGTTCATCTAAATTAGCTTAAAATATTTTTATTTTCAGGAACAATAAAACAAATGGCTTTTGGTACTACAGACACACTAAAATCACCATCGCCTACCAATTCGCCGTCGGCTTGGATATAAGCCTTGTGCTTGCTTAGTACAGAAATCTTTAGCGCTGAGGCTTTAAAACAATCTACAAATCGCTTTTGAACTATTTTACCATTAAAAAGCGCGGGAATATTTAATAATAGCTGAAATAGAGAAACGTTTTTAACACTCGAAATGTCAAACAAGCCATCATCAACAACACCTTTTGACGTGAGTCGCATGCCTCCACCAGAATACTCGCAAAGCCCTATAAGCAACATGAGCGAGTTGTGGGTAAAGGTTTTATTATTGGCTGTAATTTTTAAGAGGCTATTTTTATATGAGATTAAACTTATTATCGCTCCCGCCAGATACGCCATAAAACCAAGAGACTTTAAGCTGTTTGCCTTATTTACCACATGGGCGTCAAAACCAATACCGGCCATATTATTAAAATAAACAGCTTCTTTTTTTTCTTCGAATTCTATTTTTCCAATGTCTTGTAAAATACTATGCTCACTTTTTAAATTTTGTACGGCCCTTTTTATATGCTTCGGAATATTATAGGTTTTCACCCAGTCGTTTCCTGTTCCCAGAGGAATAACNCCCACTTTTAAATGCGAGATGTCGCCTTTATATTGCATAATACCATTGACGGTATTGTGCAAGGTGCCATCGCCTCCCACAGAAACAATGCGGTTAAATCCTTTTTTTATAGCCTCTTGTGCCAAGATAACCTCATNAGATTTGTAGGCTGTAAAGGCGAAGTCAAAGTCAAATTCCTGAGAGGATAAAGTTGCTTTTATGGCTTCCCACTTATTTTTTGCGCTACCTTTTCCGGCAGCGGGATTTACAATAAGAAACCATTTTAAATTCACCTTATATATTTTAAACGTCGAAAAATAAGGGAATTATATTTAAAAAAAAATTATTTCCTGTAGAGACCTTGTGNCACAAGGTCTCTACGAAAGGTTTAAAATAAATATTTAAGGGCGAGTATAAAATTNCGGCCCGAAGCGGCTAGGCCAGACGAATAGGTTCGGTAGCGTTGGTCGGTAATATTTTCGAGGGAGGTNGTGNCCAACCAATGTTCTGTGATTTGTTTTTGNGCTCTAAAGTTTAGGGTATGCCATGAGGGTGAAAAAGGATTTCCATTCGAATCTAATGCAAATAAATGGGCGTTGCCTTGTTGGCTAGGTGCTAAGTCGTCAAAATCAAATTTCCCATTATAAACCGCATAGGCATCAAATTTCCAATCATTTTTTTTCCAGGTCAGGTGGGTGTTTCCAAATTGAGGGGCAACATGCCTAACGGGTGCCTTGGAGCCGTCTTCCTCTTTTTGATGACCACCTGTAATATTGTATTGGGAGCTTAGTTGTATCTCGGGCGAAAAATTAATAAGAAGCCCCGCTTCAAAGCCATGTATTCTCGCTTCAGATGCATTTTGAATAGCCTGTATCCTGCTGGACGCTCCTTGAAAAACAATGTGATCTTCATCACCTAAACTAAAATCGCGACGCACCAAGGCATTGTCTAAAAGGGTATAATAGGTAGCAAGATCTATCTTAACGATATTATTAAAATTTAAATTCAGACCCAATTCGCCGCTATAGGCATATTCAGGGTNTAAGTTGGGATTAGGAACAACCACGGCACCGGGTTCGGAATCAAATATTTTACCAATATCATCAATATTGGGNGCTCTAAAAGCCGTTGAAAAATTAAACTTCCAGTTCATTGTTTTATTGGCCTGCCAGGCTAAACCGAGACCTCCGGTTATGGCATCGGTATCGATATCGGCGTTTTCAAAAGGGAAATCAAAAAAAGACTTGTCGTCAAAAGAAGCCTTTATTAAAATGTGATTATAGCGCAAGCCAGAGTTTAAGGTAAGTTTTGGTGAAATGTTCCACTGATGACTAAAGTAGGCCGCGATGGATTGCCAGGTAGAACCATCGGGGTATCTTGAAGGTGAACTTTGTGATATTAAAGTGTTGATGTCGGTTTGTTTTCCTACTGAATTTACTTTGTTATAAACGTATTCTAGACCGTAAAACAAGCTGTGCTTTTTTAATTTCTTTGTGANATCGAGACTAAAAGTATAAGCGTCTACCTTTTCATCGGTTTCAAAAAGAATGTCTTTTCCGAAACCGCGTTTATTTCTACTTTCCTTAAAACGTTGATAAGATAAAGATGCCTTAAACTGATCGTAAAACGTGTTTTTTGCTTTTTTTTGAATTTGAAAATTGGCGCTAAACCACTCTTGAGGACCATAGAACCATTCGGCATCTCTAAATTGTCCATTTTTTTTTCTTATCAAACGATCAAAACGCGGAAAGTCTGAAGTGGTCGAAAAATACAAAGCCAGGTTGAAATCCCAGGATTCGTTAGGCATGAACCTTATTTTTTGCAAGGTGTTAATTTGATTATAGCCTGTAGGNCGCTGCTTTTTGGGATTGCTNTTTTTTACCACAACATCCTCACCGTTAATTCGAGCNACAAATTCTGGACGTAAAAAATCATCTGGNCCGTGGCTTCCCATGCGCAAATCNCCAAAATCACTAAAGCTCACACTGCTTAAAAAAGCCCAGTTTTTAAGTCCGTAATTAANATCTATATGCCCAGTTTTTTCTTCNTTTGCGGTTGAGAATCGCGANAATACATTGCCCTTAAGNGAGGNTNCTTTTTCAAAAGAAAATTTAGGCATGAGCGTATAAAAATTCATAACACCACCAACGGCATCACTTCCATAAACTACAGATCCGGGGCCTAGAATAATTTCACTGCTCTCNATAGCAAAAGGATCAATAGAGATNACGTTTTGTAAATTTCCGCCCCTAAAAATAGCTGTATTCATTCGNACTCCNTCAACACTAAGCAATAAACGATTGGTGGAAAAGCCCCTTATTATTGGACTACCGCCACCTAATTGGCTTTTTTGNACAAAAACCTGCCCAGAACNTTCTAACAGATCTGNNGAAGTTTGAGGATTGGCAAAAACCATGTCCTTNTTGCTAAGACTTAAAACTTTTTGAGAGAGTCTTTTTTTGCTTTGGGCAAATTTTGCTACCGACAGAACCACCTCTTCCAATTCGCTTGTATTTATTTGGAGATAAACAATAGCGCCCATGTTAAGAATTTCTTTCTTTGTAAGACTCACAGAAAGATGAGAAAGGTGTTGAAAGGTGATGATCTCAAGGTCATTAAAATTGGAGAGGGAAACAAAGCCATCAAAACTTGAAATAGCGCTCTTGGATTTATCAGTATTAAAAATGGTGACTCCAACAATGGGTTCGCGTGATGTTTCGTCTAAAACTTGTACCTTTTGGGCCATAGAAGAGACTGAGAAAAGCAAGAAAAAAATCGGAAAATATGCTAGGCGCATCTTAATTAAATAATTGGTTTAGTACGGACAAAGATTCTGGGTTTTTAAAACCTTGCAAATGTAATTTATAATAGCTTAATAGCAAATCTAAAAAAGCTAAACGCGTTTTTTTTGACAGCTTGGTTTGTTCTAATGTATCAAAATTTATGCCTAAAAATGTTTTTAACAAAACAATATTTTCTCCAGAAACACAAGTGTTGTCCAAATCATTATTTTGAAAACAGCCTTCTTCTAAATTAAAAAAAGGAGCATCCTCATTTACGGTGTTGGGGTAAAAGCCTAAATAATGGGTTAGTTTTAATAAAAAAAGAAGGTGGAAATTGGCGCAATTGTCGTGTTGGTCTAACCATAAAAAAGATTGAGAAATAAACCGATAAAGCGGTTTGTTCTCTTCTTCCTCTCGGATGCTTTTCTTTAAAACTTCGGCTAAGAATAAAACCAAGGACAATTTTATTATATCGCTGTGAAGTGATTGGTAATGGAATTCAACTTTAGCCTCACGTATTCGGCCTAATGTCCCATTGGTTTTGTGAAAGGCTACTATTTCAAGTTGTGTTAAGGGTAAAAACAAAGCCCGTTTTAATTTCCCCCTTTTTGATCTTAAAATATTCTTGAGAAGGTAAGATCTTATGCCGCTCTCTTCAGTAAAACAACTTACAATAAGGTCGGCTTCTCCATATTTTATGGCAGAGAATACAATGGCTTTTGTGGTAAGTAACATTAGCGAATAATCATTATTTTGGCCACCTTGGTTTCTTCGGCATCCTCTCCCGTTATTAATACAAAATACACGCCAGAAGCGACTCTATATTTTCCGAAGGCCGTAGTATCCCAAAGAACACTACCTCCCAGCGAGGTTGTTTCATAAACCAGATTGCCTTCAATATCTGTGATTTTTATATTTGCGTTTCGGGTTAATCCATCTATAGTGACATTGCCTAAAAAACCAGGTCTTACCGGATTGGGAAAGGCGCGAACTGCACTTAGGTTATCTCTAGGCGCAGTAGCAGAACCTTTAAAGGCCACTAAGCCATTAAGTGTAGCAAAATATACAAGCCCCGAATCTGGATCTATGGCGATGTCTTGCACATTGTTTGAGGGCAGGGGTGAATTTTTTTTGGTAAAATGGTGAATGGTTTCTTGTCCGTCTGGCGATAAATAAAAAACACCAGAAGTAGCTGTTGCAACCCATTTTTTATTGGCTCCATCAACCTTAATATCAGTGAGTGCTTGTTGAAAAAGTAATTCTTGAGGGATGCCTTCTTCTAAAATAATAATGGGTTGGGCTTTTGGATTTGAGGCGGTTTCGAAAAAAGGTCCTATGCCAAAAAGAACTCTCAAGCCCTTACTTGTTCCTACCCAGAGCAAGTTGTTTTTGTCGAAAGCCAGAGCGCGAACCGAAGAAAAATCTGGAAGCTCACCTTCATTAGAGCCAGCAACAATTTTATTGAACACGCTGTTGCCGGGGTTATACCCAATAAGACCATTTCGATTGGTTCCAAAAAAAATAAAACCTTCGCGGCTTATGGTTAAATCGGTTAAGGCCAGTTCTAATTTTGGATTGGTAATGATCTCCGAAAGGTCTATGCCTTGTATGGAACCTGATGAGTTTAGTTTTTTTAAACCGTCTTTAACTCTAGATTGTA
>JAESQB010000079.1 GCA_016765375.1 Flavobacteriaceae bacterium
ATATTTTTCACATAATTCATCATCAGGAATATGAGCTTTTCCCCATAAGTCATTAAAAATATTTAAATTTTCCCTAATTATTTTTATAGCCTTATTGGATAATATCAAATTTTTTGTTGAATCTTTTTCATCATCAGCATTAATACTTTTAAAACCTCCATTATAGACATTAACAAATGCACTCGTCCCCAGGATCATACCTTGGTTAATCAGTTTTTTAGCAAACTCATCTACGGGCACCGCCCCTTTATCAAATAAGAATTTTTGCCAGAATCGGGCGTATAATAAATGTCCTGTGGCGTGCTCGCTACCACCAATATATAGGTCGACGTCTTTCCAGTAATTTAATGCTTCCTGACTCGCAAATTCCTGAGTATTTCCAGGATCCATATAGCGGTTAAAATACCATGAGCTGCCTGCCCAACCGGGCATGGTGTTTAACTCTAAAGGAAAAACAGTGGTATTATTAATTTTTTCGTTCTCAACTACGGTATTGGTTTCTGTACACCAGCCCCAAACCGTTGCGTTCCCCAAAGGCGGCTCGCCGGTTTCGGTGGGTAAATATTTTTCGACTTCCGGAAGCCTAATGGGCAGATACTCAGCATCAATCATCTGTGGCATGCCTTTTACATAATAAACAGGAAAGGGTTCGCCCCAATAACGCTGGCGTGAAAACACAGCATCGCGCAAGCGGTAATTGGTCTTGCCTTGGCCTTGACCAATTTGTTCCAGTTCGTATATAGCACGTTTTGTGGCTTTTTTACAGCTCATGCCGTTTAGGAAATCACTATGGGCAATAAGAGTATTGTTTTTATCGTCATAGGCTTCTTCAGAAATATCAATCCCCTCAAAAATATTGGGGATGGGAATATTAAAATGCTTGGCAAAATCGTAATCCCGTTGGTCACCACAGGGCACCGACATGACTGCGCCTGTACCATAACCCGCTAAAACATAATCGCCAATCCAAATGGGGATGGGGTTTTTGGTAAATGGATGTTCGGCATAGGCTCCGGTAAAGACTCCTGAAATGGTTTTTACATCGGCCATTCTATCGCGTTCACTGCGTTTTGCTGTGGCTTCTATATAGGTATTAACAGCATCTTTTTGCTCAGGTGTTGTAATTTGTGATACCAAGTCGTGTTCTGGCGCTAGGGTCATAAAACTAGCTCCAAAAATAGTGTCGGGGCGGGTCGTAAAAACATCTATTTCCCATCCTAAATCCTTCCCTAAGGGAAGGACTTTCTGTCTTTTTTCTAATTCTTGCTTTATAATTAAAATTACAGTATCAATATCTCCAATGACTTCCTCATTTTTGAAACGTATAACTTTATAACCTTTACTTTCAAGTACCTTGGTTCTTTCAGCATCCTGTTCTTTTGAGAATTGTGAATTTCTCCATCAACTTCAATAATCAATTGCTTGGATAAGCATACAAAATCAACAATATAATTTTCAATTAAATGTTGTTGCCTAAATTTTATATCTAATTTTTTGCTTTTTAGTTGTTGCCAAAGCGCAGCTTCTGCCTGAGTAGGGTTAGCTCGCATTTCTTTAGCGTGTTCTAATAACAAATGGGCGTTATCAAGATTACCAGTTAAATATCCAGCATCGGCTCCCTTTCCTTTGGAAAGGGTTGGGGATAGGACTTTAAAAGTTACTGATGCTCCAACTGATTTTCCAATCCAATTGCGTTGGCTTTCTTTAAGCGAGTCGGTCCAATCAATAGTTTCTAAACCTTGAAGTAAACGTTCGGCATAAGCCGAAATACGCATGCTCCATTGGGTCATTTTTTTTCGGATAACGGTATGGCCGCCACGTNCTGAAACCCCATTCACGATTTCGTCATTTGCTAAAACGGTACCTAAGGCTGGNCACCAGTTNACTTCGGTTTCAGCCAAATAGGTTAATCGGTATTGTAATAGTATTTCTTGTTGTTTTTCAGAAGNATAAGCCTTCCATTGTTCAGCANAAAATGGGTCAACAGCATCNTCACAAACCGCATTGACGNTNGCATTGCCTTCCGAAGCAAACAATTCAACCAAGCTGGAAATNGATTCGGCTTTATCGCTTTCAGTATTATACCAAGANTCAAACAANTGGATAAAGATCCANTGNGTCCACTTGTAATATGAAGGGTCACTGGTTCGTACTTCACGCGACCAGTCAAAAGAAAAGCCTATTTGGTCCAGCTGCCGTCTGTAGGTTTTAATATTTTCTTCGGTGGTGGTTGCCGGGTGCTGACCGGTTTGTATGGCGTATTGTTCGGCAGGTAACCCAAAACTGTCGTAGCCCTGTGGGTGTAACACATTAAAGCCTTTATGGCGTTTGTAGCGCGCGTAAATATCAGAAGCAATATAACCAAGGGGATGCCCAACGTGTAAACCCGCNCCAGANGGGTAAGGGAACATGTCTAAGACATAATATTTTGGCTTTTCACTATTATTTTCGGCTTTAAACGTTTTGTTTTNCGCCCAATATTTTTGCCATTTGGCCTCTATTTTATTAAAATGATATTGCATTCCGTCTTTTTAGTCATGCTGCAGCNTGGTAAATTTAATTGCAAAAATAAGCTTATTGTTTAATTAAGGAAAGGGTTTGTTTTTTAAAAATCACTGAAATTCTACTGGAACCTTATCCTTATGCTTCCANCGTTTATGGGTCCAGAAATAATATTGGGGTGCTTTGTGTATTTGTTCTTCAGTAAATCTTAAAANCAGGTCGGTAATTTCATAATCTTTATAGTCATTGGGTGTAGAGCTCACCTTTTTAAAAGTGGTTTCGTAATAGCCGCGTTTCAGCTTTTTAGTTGTAAAAAAGATCACAGTCATATCCAATTGTTTTGCTAACATTTCGGCGCCGGTATATGCGGGAACTTTAATNCCCATAAAATCAGTCCAGTAATGGGTTTTGCTCAGCTTAGGCGATTGATCAGACAACATGCCATTAAGGGTTAATTCTCCTCGTTTTTTTGATTCTTTTAAAGTTTGTCTGGTCTCTTTTGTGGTAATTAAAGTGATGTTATACTTTGCTCTTATACGCCTTATTAAAGCGTCAAAATACTTGTTTTTCATACGCTTATAAATGCCATAACCCTTGTAATTGACTTGTTTTTGAAGAATAATCATCCATTCCCAATTGCCATAATGAGCACCCATCAGGATAATGTTTTTCTTTTCTTTTCCTAATTCGTGAATGACTTCAATATTGGGGAACACATAGCGCTTTCTTATTTCGGCCTCAGACATGCTTATAGATTTAATAGATTCTAACATCATGTCGCATAAATGCCTGTAAAAAGCATTTGTTATTTTTTTTATTTCGATTTGTGATTTTTCAGGAAACACCAGTCTTAAATTCGCCTTAACCACTTTTTTTCGGTACTTGAAAATACGATAAATAAGAAAAAAAATAAAATCAGATAAAGCGTATAACAGCCTAAAAGGCAGAATAGAGATTAGCCATAAAAAAGGATAAATTAAAATATAAGCGAGCAGACCAAGCATAGACTAAAATTATATAAATATGCAAATATATGTTTCAATTCAGAGATGGGATTAGAATTAATCATTATTTTTACATGGCNTTTGTAATAAAACAGACAAATTTTAATAAACAGTATTAATTTAGGAGGGTTTANATATGGGCACATCATTNGACAAGTATCAAAAACGCCGTCTGTTATCGTCTTACTTTTCGGTAGTATTAAGCATTTCTTTAGTGCTTTTTTTATTGGGTTTATTAGGGCTTTTGGCCTTAAACACTAAAAAAGTAGCCGATCATTTTAAAGAAAAAATAGCGCTTACCGTTTATTTAAAAGACAGCGCNAAGGAGGTGGAAATTAAACAGCTAAAAACAAGCTTGTCTCTTGTTGAATATACTAAAAGCACCAACTTTATCTCGAAGGAACAGGCCGCCGAAATGCATAGCAGTACTATAGGTGAAAATTTCATGGAGTTTTTGGGGTATAACCCTTTGCAAAACTCGATTGATGTTTATTTAAAGGCCGACTTTGTATCACCACAAGGTCTTGAAGACATTGCCCAAGAGTTAAAAAACAAAGCCTTTGTTGACGATGTAAACTACGACAAACCACTTATCGAGATGCTCAATAATAATGTTAAAAAAATAAGCCTTTGGGCGCTTATAATTAGTGGGGTGTTTACCCTTATCGCGGTGCTTTTGATCAACAGTTCGATCAGACTATCGGTGTATTCAAAGCGTTTTCTTATTAAAACCATGCAAATGGTAGGGGCTACAAAAGGCTTTATACGAAGGCCTTTTCTGAGGAAAAGTATACGATTAGGCATTATAGGCGCTGTATTGGCCTTGTTAGGCATGGGCGGTATTTTATATTATCTGAATGAAGCCTTTCCCGAATTGAAATTTATAGAAAATACAGAATCCTTAGCCCTTGTTTTTGGAGGGGTTTTCGGGCTGGGTATTTTTATAACCTGGTTGAGTACTTTTTTTGCCACACAACGCTTTTTAAACCTCAGGAATGAGGATTTGTATTATTGATGGATTAATTATTAGACCGTTTATATAAAAAAACATCAACGGAATTTATCAACAAAAAACCGTATTTTAGACCCTTAGTAACTGTTATGAAATAAGTCGACGGAATTGACGCCTTTATTTTTTTCTTTACCAAGGCAAAATTTTTAAGCATAGCCTAAGCTACGGTTTGAAATTTTAACGTTGAGAAAGGAAAAAAGAACAAGTCAAAACTATGAGTTATTTTATAACATTTACTTAATTGAGGAAAATAAAACCTTGTACTTAACAGCATTATGGGAGAACAAAAACGAAAAGAAATGCATAAGAACAGTTTCGTGTTCGAAAAGAAAAACTACAAAGTCATGCTTATTGGCTTGGCAACCATCGTGTTTGGTTTTATCCTGATGTCGGGTGGTGGCAGTGATGATCCCAATGTGTTTAATCCCGAAATTTATAAT
Organism: Flavobacteriaceae bacterium; assembly: GCA_016765375.1. GTDB lineage: Bacteria > Bacteroidota > Bacteroidia > Flavobacteriales > Flavobacteriaceae > NORP215. The sequence continues at coordinate 4,959 of JAESQB010000079.1, forward strand.
TGGAGACGCATCCGCTTAGCACCGGCTTTGGTGCTTTTGGGTTTTGGCATTGAGATATACGCCATTTTATTAAACCCCAATGCGAACGCTAAGAAAAAATAAAATTAAAATTTGAAATTTATCTAAGCGTTTTCTATGGAGGTTGTTGATGCCATACTATTAGGAATTATTCAAGGATTCACCGAATTTTTACCGGTGTCATCTAGTGGACACCTCGAGTTGGGGAAAGCCATTTTAGGTGATGAGAGCATGCCCAAAGAAAGCCTGCTTTTTACGGTAGTTTTACATTTTGCCACGGCTTTAAGTACCATCGTAGTTTTTAGAAAAGACATTTGGGAGATCGTAAAAGGGCTTTTACAATTTTCATGGAATAAAGAAAGTCAGTTTTCAGTAAAAATAATTTTGTCGATGTTTCCTGCCGTGTTTATCGGTATTTTTTTTGAAAGAGAATTGGAGTCTCTTTTTGGGGCAAACATCACCCTCGTGGGCTTTATGCTTATGATCACGGCCTTATTGCTTTGGTTGGCAGATAATGCTAAAGAAACCGGCAAAAAGATATCGTATAAAAATGCTTTTATAATTGGCGTTTCACAAGCCATAGCTGTATTGCCGGGAATTTCCAGAAGTGGTGCTACAATTTCGACTTCGGTGTTATTGGGAAACGATAAAAACAAAGCCGCACGCTTTTCGTTTTTAATGGTGGTTCCCCTTATTTTCGGAAAGATAATTATGGATCTTAGAAGTGGCAATCTCTCTTCCCAAACCGAGAATGTTAGCGCACTGGGCTTTGGTTTTCTAGCAGCCTTTATATGTGGCCTTATAGCCTGTACTTGGATGATAAGCCTGGTAAAAAGAAGCAAACTTAACTATTTTGCCATCTACTGTTTTATAGTAGGAATGGGCACTATAATTTTTGGATATTATAATTAAGGAAGGTTAATTTGTAATATAGCAAAATAGGATTATATATAAATTTTCAGAGTTATCTTTGAGTCTTAAACATGAATAGAAAACAAATACAAAATATCATTAAGGAAGGTGAAGGCATTACTGTAGAGTTTAAAACGTGTAAAAACAAACTCAATAAAGATGCTTTTGAGTCTATTTGTGCTTTTTTGAATAGAAGTGGCGGGTATTTATTATTAGGAGTTAAAGACAATGGTGAGGTATTAGGCGTAGATGAAGATGCCATTCAGAGCATTTTGGATACCATTGTAAAAAATGCTAATAATACTCAAAAGCTAAATCCTCCGTATTATTTATCGCCAAAAGTTGTGGAATTTTCAGATAGAAAAGTTATCGTTATTTATATCCCTGAGAGTTCTCAAGTTCATTCTACTGTAGGTAAAATATATGACCGTAATGAAGATGGGGATTTTGATATTACTTCGCAACCAGATCAGGTAACACAAATGTATTTACGTAAACAAAGTACGTATTCAGAAAATCAAGTCTTTCCTCATGTTTCCTTATCCGATTTTAAGGAATCCTTATTTAATAGAATAAGAGCTTTGGCTAGAAATCAACGCCCAAATCACCCATGGGCGGAAATCTCTAATGAGGATTTACTTAAATCGGCAGGATTGTTTAAAAAGGACATGCAAACAGGCAAAGAAGGATATACTTTAGCTGCTGTGCTTTTATTGGGGAAAGATGAATTAATCATGAATGTACTTTCACACCATAAAACCGATGCTATTTTACGAATAAGTAATACTGATAGGTATGATGATAGAGATGATATTCGCCTAAACTTGATTGATAGTTATGATCGTTTAATGAATTTTGTTTCAAAGCATTTGCCAGATAAGTTTTATTTAAAAAATGAGCAACGTATTAGCTTAAGAGATTTTCTATTTAGAGAGATTATGGGGAATTTATTGATTCATAGAGAATATACCAATCCGTTTCCAGCAAAACTTATTATTGAAAAAAATAAGGTTTATACCGAGAACTGGAATAAACCCCATGGTAAGGGTAATATTGACCCTAATAATTTCTCTCCGTACCCTAAAAACCCAATGATAGCTAAATTTTTTAAAGAAATCGGGTGGGTAGATGAATTGGGTTCAGGTGTAAGAAATACATATAAATATTGTAAGCTTTATACTCCTGATTCTCAGCCCGAGTTTATTGAAGGTGATATTTTTAAAGCTATAATACCTTTAAAAAGTAAAACTACCCAGAAAACTACCCAGAAAACTACCCAGAAAACTACCCAGAAAACTGAAAATCGAATTATTGAAATATTAATTAAGTATCCGGAATATGGCAGAAAACAAATTGCTGAAGTATTGGGAGATATTACCGAAGATGGTGTTAAATATCAATTAGAAAAATTAAAAAAAACAAGAAAAATAGAACGAATAGGAGCAGATAAAGGCGGTTACTGGAAGGTGAATATTGATGATTGACTATGGTATCCTTGCAAACTAAAACTGATTTCCTTTTAAATTAGACCTATAGAAAACATCTTATGAATAGCCTCGAAGATTTTTTAAACGGAAGACTCATCCTGATAGACAAACCCCTAAACTGGACCTCATTTCAGGTGGTTAATAAACTGCGTTGGCTTATAAAAAAACACTATGGCCTAAAGAAAATAAAAGTAGGTCATGCCGGAACTTTAGACCCATTAGCCACGGGGTTATTGGTGATTTGTACAGGAAAATTCACTAAAAAAATAGACAATTTCCAAGCTCAAGAAAAAGAATACACAGGCTGTTTTACCCTAGGCGCAACAACGCCAAGTTTTGATCTTGAAACCGAAGTGGATAACCGATTTTCTATAGAAACTCTTAGCGAAAAACAAATTTTAGAAGCTACCGCCCAATTTATAGGAANTATTNAACAGCAACCTCCTATTTTTTCNGCNTTAAAAAAAGAGGGGAAACGCCTGTATGAATACGCNCGAAAAGGAGAGGCTGTAGANATCCCAAAACGAGANATAANCATTTCAGAATTTGAAATCACAGAAATAAAACTTCCTGAGGTTTATTTTAGAGTGCGTTGTAGTAAAGGCACTTATATTAGATCTTTAGCGCGNGATTTTGGAGANGCNTTAANNAATGGGGCTNANCTTTCGGCACTAAGACGCACAAAAATTGGAGATTTTGATGTAGCAGACGCCATGTTGATCCCCGATTTTGAAAAAGAATTAGTTCAGTAATTGCACCAAGTCTACTGCAATGCTTACCCCCTTATTTTTATTATACCACATCTGAAGGTCTTGTTTGAATTGTGGCGTGAGGGCGCCGTTTTGTTCTTTAAATTCTGCAACTAATTTAGCGGCACTTAAGGGTCTTGGTCCCCAATCGGCAATGATCTCTTGAGTGTCATTGTTAAAAGCTATAAGTTTTGGAATGGACTTGTTGCCGTTGGTTAAAAAGGCATTCATGAGGTCTTCGTGTTTATCGCGCTCCACAATTTTTAAATCTACTCCTGTATTGAGTTCGGCAATTTTGTTGATCATGGGCAAAGCATGCGCGGCATCGCCACACCAAGATTCGGTTATGACCAACCAGGTATGATTCCCACTAAACGATTTTGCCTTTTCGGCAAGCTCTGTAGGCACCTTAAGGGTTTTATCTAAGCGGTGCATCCGTCTGTCATTGAGTATATTATATTGAGCCAGATTGTCATTTTCCGAGGTGGTGTTCTTCTGTGCAATGGCCTTTGCTAAAGTTCTGTATTCAGAATATGTCATGGCATTTTCCAGACTTTTTTCCACAATACACTCTTTTTTATTTGCTATGTCGCTCATATTAATAAGGGGTTTTCTTTATTTATTATATACCGAATTCAAGATAAATTCCTTGTTAGGTATATCTAATAGACGGGTTATTTTAAACTTCTTACAGCTTTATGAATTTGTTAACTAAAAGGGCTTTAGTCTGTTGTCATAATAAGCTGTGGGAATTTTGTGCCGAATAAATAATTACCTTAGTGTCCTTAATAAATCAAGACGATGATTTCTGATAAATCAAGATGCAGTTGGTGTGGGCAAGATCCATTATATATGGCTTATCATGATAAAGAATGGGGAACCCCTGTATATGACGATGAGACCCTTTTTGAATTTTTGATCTTAGAGACCTTTCAGGCAGGTTTGAGTTGGATTACCATACTTAGAAAACGTGAAAATTTTAGAAAGGCTTTTGATGGTTTTGACTATAAAAAAATTGCCGAATATTCTCAAGAAAAAATAGATGAACTCCTGCAAGACGCGGGTATCATTAGAAATAAATTAAAGGTTAACGCTGCGGTAGTTAATGCAAAGCTTTTTATGGAAATTCAAAAAGAGTTTGGAAGTTTCAGTCAATATTTTTGGAGTTTTGTAGAGGGTAAACCCATAAAAAACACGTTTAAAAGCCTAATTGACATACCCGCAAACACGCCCTTGAGTGATACCCTTAGCAAAGCCTTAAAAAAGCGTGGTTTTAAATTTGTAGGCACGACTGTTATATATGCCTTTATGCAAGCTACAGGTCTGGTAAACGATCACATTAGCAGTTGTTTTAGATATGAAGAGGTATAAAATTGGAATCTAATCTGCAAGGTATTTTTTATCCTTGTAGGTTTAGCTGTTAAAGCCCACACGGTTTTTTAAACCTTGTGGGAGCAGTTCTTAAATCGAAATAATTTCGTTTTCAGAAAGCAGTTTTTCGTTGCGGAACCTCAGAAATATTTGTGCTACGGCCAGGGTGTCTTTTTCGCAATATTTAACAATGCGTTCTATATCATCTTCATTATAAAAAACATCTGCTACCATACTGCCATCAATATCGTCTTTTGGAGAGGCAATGCCTAGTA
>JAESQB010000080.1 GCA_016765375.1 Flavobacteriaceae bacterium
CGAATTTAATTAAGGTTTTATATTCCTCTTGACTTAAAATTTTAGCTGCAAAGTTTTTTTCGATTTCAAAAATACCCTTGTTGGTTTCGTCTAACTGAAAGGCTACTACATTAATCTTTCTTATCGAATTAGGTGCGGCTCTCATATCATCAGTTAAGGCTTCATTATCCATTTTTAACAAACTGGCCGCCAAATCAATTTTAATAAAATTATGATCGTCTTGCTTGTCAACCAAATACTCCTGTAAAGACATCTCGTTAGAGCAGCTCGACAAAATCAATGTGCTTAAAATGGCCGTTATAATTTTGGCTAAGGTTATCATAAGTTGTGTTGTGATTTACTAGTTCTCCTTGTTTATTTTTTTCAAATGCTTGCTGCCAGGAATGTTCAAATCGGAGGTGAGTTTTGAAATTTTCTTCAGGTCAAAATCACCGGTTATACTAAAAATAACCGTCTGCTCTTGTCTTTTATCATGGGTTTCATCATGGGTGAAATTACCCATCTTAATACCAGTGGCGTGCATGAGTAACTCTTTAACATGATCGGCATCTTTACCTTCTTTTATATAAAATTTTATGATCTTTCCATCTTCTTTAAAACGCATTAGTTGCTCTAAAGATTTGTTAGACTTAAGGTAAGAAGCAAGGGTTGCCTCCATTCTTGCACGTGTCGATTTATCTTCACTCATAAACACTTTTAAGTTGTCTATGCCTTTTATCAAATCTAAAAATTGTTGACTTTCTTTATCATCTGTATTTAAATTCATTGAAGTTAAAAGTCTAAACATGCGATTGTTCACTATAAGGGAGGTTACGTTTTCATCATCTTCAAACTTGTCGAAGGCGTTTTGACTAAAACTAACCATGGGTATTAAGATTGTAATTAAAATAAAAATTGCTTTTTTCATGATTGTAAAATTTAATTGTTTTTTGATTAATAATTTATTGATTTAAAAGTTTATTGGTTGCTAATGAAAATTCATTAAGGTATTTCATTTTTGAAGCGCCTTGATTAAACGAACTCGAAAGCAGGTTTAATGCTTTTTTTGTCTGTTCGAAAGCCACTAAGGCCTCCTGCTCTTCAGCGGTAAATTTATTGGCTTGAAGTGAAAAATAAAACGTCACGCCTAGAGCTACCACTAATAAAGCGGCTACAGGATACCACATNNAACGCTGTTTGGCCTTTAANGGTTTTATGTTTATAGTTTCCGAAAGCGTTTCGGCTTTAGCCTTATCAAAAAAGCCAAATAGTTCTCTATAAACTTCTAGGTGAGATGCCACTTGCGCTCCCTTAAAATAATCTTGTAAGAGCTGTTCCTCACTTAGAGTAGTCTGGCCTTCAAAATAGGCTTCTAGTAACTTTTCTATTTTAATTAACTCCATATTTATATGTTTTTAACAAGGCTGTTCTCAGGGTTTTTCTTGCCCTTGATAATGTTACACGGACAGCCGTTTCGTTTAAATCCAACATTTTTGATATGTCTTTATATTCGTATTGTTCTACATCTCTAAGTTGTAAGACCATTTGCTGCTGCTTTGGTAGGGTTTCCATTATTTTAAATAATAAACTTACACCATCCTTCGCTTCAATCTGATCTTCTAAACGTTCGTTAGAGTTTGTATAATTAGAGTGCACAATCTTTAAATTAGACGCTTGTCTCGATTTTAACCTATCTAAACAATAATTTTTGGTCATCGTCATGGCAAAAGCATCAGGGTTTTTATAGGTTTTCATTTTATGACGCCCATTCCACAACTTCAAAAACACCTCTTGTACAGCATCTTGAGCCTCGTCATGCGACACCAAAATACGCTTGGCCATTCTAAAAAGCTTGTCCTTTAATGGTAAAACTATGTCTAAGAACTCTTGTTGTTGCATTTATTGTTGTGGCTTCTTATAAAATTTTATGTCCTCTATAATCTTGACGAGGCAGCTTATCTTTTGTTACAAAAAATTTTTAGTTTACAATAATGTTTCTATTTTTATGTTTTTAAATTTAGATACGATTACTTTAATACAAAAGAATAAAGCTATGAAAAAAATTGCAACTCTACTCCTGGCATTCATTATGTTAAGTTTGAGCATCTCCTGTTCATCAGACGACCGTGATGATAATCCAATTCCTGCTGACAGTGTTGACCTACAGGTTAGAAAATTTATATACAGGGCTTTAAATATTTTTTATCTCTATAAGGCCGATGTTCCAAAATTAGCCGATNACGCATTCACTACGCAAGACCAATTAAACACTTTTTTAAACAGTCATGCCTCACCCGATGCTTTGTTTNACAATTTATTAGATAAGACTCAAGATCGTTTTAGCATCCTGGTAGATGATTTTGTAGCCTTAGAAAATGCCCTTAGTGGTATTTCGCTCAATCACGGTATGGAATTTGGCTTGGTATTTTTTCCGGGAAGCAGCACCAATGTGTTTGGTTTTGTGCGTTATGTACTTCCAGATTCCGACGCCAGTACAAAAGGCGTAGAACGTGGCATGATTTTTAACACCGTAGACGGTCAACAAATTACAGCAAGTAATTTCAGAACCCTTTTAAAACCCGATAGCTATAGCATAGGCCTAGCCACTTTCGACGGGCAAAACATCACCCCTACAGGCGAATCTATTTCTCTTATAAAGACTCAAATTACCGAAAACCCTGTTTTTATTGCCAAAACCCTCAATATTCAGAATCAAAAAATTGGGTATCTCATGTACAATGCCTTTACCGCCGATTTTGACAGCCAATTAAACGCTGCTTTTGGACAATTTAAGAGNGATAATCTAAACGAATTAATTTTAGATTTACGTTATAATGGTGGTGGATCTGTAGCAACAGCAATAGATCTTTCTAGTATGATCACNGGGCAGTTTAACGGGCAATTATTCAATAGAGAAGAATGGAATGCCGACAGGCAAGAACAATTTGGNGANGACAANTTCTTTAACAACACCATCAGAACTGGCGAAGCCATTAATAGCCTNAATTTAACTAAAGTTTATATCATTACCACCAAGAGCTCNGCNTCNGCCAGCGAGCTGGTTATAAATGGGCTAAACCCTTATATTAATGTGATTCAGGTGGGTGATGTGACTACAGGAAAATTTCAAGCCTCTATCCTACTCTATGANGCNGANAATTTNAGCAGAGNCANNGCNAACCCNAANCACAANTATGCCATGTTGCCCTTNGTNTTAAAAACAGTAAATTCTGTNGGCTTTACCGATTTTATAAACGGCCTAGATCCCGATATCTTTCTAAAAGAAGATTTTAGTAATTTAGGCGTATTGGGAGATATTAACGAACCCCTTTTGGCGAGAACACTCGAAGCCATTTTTCCAAGCCCACCAAAACTCACAGTTCAAAAAGGATTTTATGACTTTACAGAGATGGGAGACTCTAAAATGGATCAACCCCTTTATCAGAATATGTATAAGGATTAGAACCTAAAAAATCTAAAATATAAAACTGCAAAAGTTAAAAGTATTGAGATTCCTTTTGTTATAATTTTGTTTTAGGAAGTATTGATTATAAAATTCCGTGTGTCCAGCATCCTGTCTCCTGTCTCTTGTCTCCAAATATTCACTCTCCTCCCATTAATAAAATCTTAATACTCTGTTAAAAAAAGCGATTATATAAAAAATCTCTTTTTGCATTGTTATCTTTAAAAACTGAATTTACAGCGGTTTTATACCCTTATTTTCTCATATTCAAACTAATTAATAACAAACCAAAACATGAAAAAACTAGCCCTATCTATGATGCTGCTGTGCTGCAGTTGTTTTGTTTTTGCACAAGATTATTTTCCCGAAAACGGAGGTGTAAAAGCAAGCAATACCACCTATACGGCATTTACAAATGCAACGATTTATGTGAGTCCCACTCAAATTATCAAAAAAGGCACCTTATTA
>JAESQB010000081.1 GCA_016765375.1 Flavobacteriaceae bacterium
AAAATATTTTTTACTTTGTAAATATACAATTGAATATCTAAAAAAGATTTAGATATTAGAAGATAGAAAAAAGAAAAGAGAGCAAAGACAGATAGAACCTAGAGACAAGACCAATAGCATCAAAAGAAAAATTAAACATAAACACTTAGTACTTAATACCAATTTCATGGAAGAAAAACGCGTAACATATCAGAGTCAAAATTCATATACCACATTAAACAGCTATACTAAGAACACTAAAAACGTTTGGTTGGTATTTCACGGTATGGGCTATTTGAGTAAGTTTTTTATTACTTTTTTTAAAGGCTTAAACCCCGAAGAAAATTATATAATTGCCCCACAGGCACCTTCAAAATATTATCAGGATTTTAGTTTTAAACACATTGGTGCTTCTTGGTTAACAAGAGAGGACACGGCAAACGAAACCAAAAATGTGCTTAATTATGTTGATGAGGTAGCCAAAGCCGAAAACATTTCTCAGGCGCAAAATTTAATCGTCCTTGGGTTTTCTCAGGGCGTTTCCATTGCCACGCGTTGGTTGGCCAGCCGAAAGTTAAGTTGTAACACCTTAGTTTTACACTCAGGAGGCATTCCCGAAGAGTTAAAACCAGATGCTTTTAAACACTTGCCGGAAACCAGCAACGTTGTTTTTCTCTACGGTAATAAAGACGAGCACATTACTGAAGTGAGAAAAGACCATGAAATTACAAAAGGCAATACATTATTTGGAAACAGATTACAGATAGAAGCCTTTGAAGGAATTCATGAGGTGAATACCTCTTTTATAAACGCCCTAGGGAAACGTTTGGTTAATTGTTAATTTAAAAAAACTCAAACAAGAAAGTGCAAAACCCGATGATGCTTTTAATATGAGTGTTGGCGGTTTTACCGAACCTCAAGCTGGTACTCCTGTGTAAATAAAAGGGGAAATTGTATAGAAAATCAGTGGTTTCAGAATCTTTTGGTTGTGTCATAGAAAACAAACTGACATTTTTTTATAGAACATATCCTTAGATCAAACTCGTATTATAACTAAAATAAATTGAAGTCATTTTCATATCCCAGCAATTTTTAGTAATTTATACCTATTATACACGGTTAATGTTAAAATCTTCTAATTATGGGAACTATCAAATCACTTAACAAATGGGCAAATAAACACAGTTATTATTCTTTGGATATTTTAAGAATTGCCTTCGGAATCTTTTTATTTGCCAAAGGGCTAAGTTTTATGAATAACAGCCAAATATTAATTGATCTCATAAAACCCATTCAAAATTGGGGAAGCTCTATGTTTGTCGTGCATTATGTCGCACCAGCGCATCTCATTGGTGGCATTATGATAATATTTGGACTCCTTACGCGCTGGGCTGTAGCAGGGCAACTCCCCATAATTATAGGCGCGGTACTTATAAATTTTGCAGGCGANATGAATACTCAAAATTTAATTTTATCGCTAAGCGTTTTAGTATTATGCNTCTTCTTTTTTCTTTATGGATCAGGAAAACATTCGGTTGACTATAATTTTAAAATGCAGCAGTAAATATTTTAATCATTGCCTTTATCTGGGGGTGTTTTAGTAAATTCGAAAAAAATTTAAACACGTGAAATTTAAAGTTGGCGATAAAGTTTCTGTAATAGACGANGCNATTGATGGNCTTNTNATNNGNATCACTAATAATGAAATTACNGTNCTTAGCGACGATGGCTTTAGTCTTGTTTTTTTTGAAAATGAATTAATTAAAATACATGACACTACCATAAAAGTTTCAAATGCCGATGTTTTTTCGGCCTTACAGATTAAAGAAACAAAAAAGAAAAATCCAAAAACTCGAATTAANACNAAAGAACGCCAAGCCCCTCCTTTAGAAGTAGATTTACATATTGAAAAATTGACAAGCACTATAACAGGCCTTTCAAATTTCGACATGCTCAATTTACAAATGGACACCGTAAAACGTCAATTGGATTTTGCTATTGCAAAAAAAATTCAGCGTGTGGTCTTTATTCATGGCNTAGGCCAAGGGATATTAAAAGCCGAATTGGATTTTCTCTTAAAACGNTANGANAATTTAAAATATTACGAGGCTAATTATCAGAAATACGGCCAAGGTGCAACCGAAGTTTATTTTTTTCAGAATAAAACATGAATTTTGGGTCATGGGTATTGGGTTATAGGTTATAGGTTTTAAATTTTTGTACTCAATACACATTATTNATTAACTATAAGCACTCATCGCTCTTAACTCATAAATGGCCTTGGATATTTGAGGTCAAAATGAGTCCNTTCATTACAAAAAAAACTAAATTCTTGTCTCTTGTAGCAAAGCGGTCTTGTATCTTTACAAAAAAAATACTTAAATAATAAAATAAAAACATGTCAGACGATAAGAAAGTTATATTCTCCATGTCGGGAGTATCAAAAACCTATCAAAACGCAAATAAACCTGTATTAAAAAACATCTACCTCAGCTTTTTCTATGGGGCAAAAATTGGCATTNTGGGTTTAAACGGAAGTGGAAAATCNACACTTCTCAANATTATATCGGGAATTGAAAAAAATTATCAAGGTGATCTGGTTTTCGCTCCGGGCTACAAAGTGGGTTATTTAGAACAAGAACCTCATTTAGATGAATCGAAAACAGTTATCGAAATCGTCAAAGAAGGTGTTGCTGATGTGGTAGCCGTCTTAGATGAATACAACCAAATAAACGATAGTTTTGCTCTGCCTGAAGTTTATGAAGATGCCGATAAGATGCAGAAATTAATGGATAGGCAAGCNCAATTACAAGATCAAATAGATGCATCAAACGCCTGGGAATTAGACACCAAGCTTGAAATAGCCATGGATGCATTGCGCTGCGCCGAGCCCGACAAACCTATAAGTGTACTTTCGGGTGGTGAACGCCGTCGGGTGGCCTTATGCCGNCTNCTGCTTCAAGAGCCNGAAGTTTTATTACTGGANGANCCTACCAACCATTTAGATGCCGAATCGGTGCATTGGTTAGAGCACCATTTATCACAATATAAAGGCACCGTAATAGCCGTGACCCACGACCGTTATTTCTTAGACAATGTGGCCGGTTGGATCTTAGAATTAGATCGCGGGGAAGGNATTCCCTGGAAGGGTAATTATTCTTCTTGGTTAGAACAAAAATCAAAACGCTTGGCCCAGGAACAAAAACAGGCCGGAAAACGCCAAAAGACCCTAGAGCGGGAATTGGAATGGGTGCGTATGGCTCCAAAAGGAAGGCAAGCAAAACAGAAAGCCCGTTTAAATAATTATGAAAAACTAATGAGCCAAGACCAAAATAAATTGGACGATAAGCTCGAAATTTATATCCCTAACGGACCACGTTTGGGCACAAATGTCATCCAAGCAAATGACGTTTCTAAAGCTTATGGCGATAAATTACTCTATGAGACCCTTAATTTTAATTTGCCCCAGGCCGGAATTGTAGGTATTATTGGCCCCAATGGCGCTGGAAAAACTACTATTTTTAAAATGATCATGGGTGAAGAAACACCCGATAACGGTGTTTTTGAAGTTGGGGAGACCGCAAAAATNGCTTATGTAGATCAGAGTCATAGTAATATTGATTCAGAAAANAGCATCTGGCAAAACTTCTCAGATGAGCAAGAACTCATTATGATGGGTGGAAAACAAGTAAACTCAAGAGCCTATTTAAGCCGCTTTAATTTTACCGGCAGCGAGCAAAACAAAAAAGTTTCAACCCTCTCGGGAGGCGAACGCAACCGTTTGCATTTNGCCATGACCTTAAAGGAAGAAGGCAATGTGCTATTATTAGACGAACCTACCAACGATTTGGATATTAACACCTTAAGAGCCTTAGAAGAAGGTTTGGAGAATTTTGCAGGCTGCGCCGTTGTTATAAGTCACGACCGCTGGTTTTTAGATCGTGTTTGTACNCATATATTAGCTTTTGAAAGCAATAGCCAAGTATANTTTTTTGAAGGCAGTTTTAGTGATTATGAAGAAAACAAAAAGAAACGNTTGGGTGGTGACCTCATTCCTAAGCGTATTAAATACAAAAAGCTTATTAGATAATAACTAGAAAAAAGGCAAAAGAAAATTAGGCAAAAGCCAAAAGAGAATAGACAATATAGATAAACTAGTGGCTAGTAGCTAGTGCCTAGTGCCTAGTGCCTAAAATATAGGTAATGCCATTAAAATTTTAAACACACATGAATTTAAATAGTATAAAAGTAATCGCTTTTGATGCAGACGACACCCTCTGGATTAATGAACCTTTATTTAGAAAAGCTGAAGAAGATTTTTGTGAGATGTTTTCAGATTACTTACCAAAAGACAAGGCCAATACGCTGCTCTTTAATATGGAAATGCAAAACCTGCCACTTTATGGCTATGGAATAAAGCCTTTTACGCTATCGCTTATTGAAGCCGCTATTAAAATTACAGAAGGAAAAGTTACTACAGCTCAAATAAGCCAACTTATGGCCAATGGCAAAGCCATGTTAAAAGCGCCCGTGGTATTATTAGATGGGATTGAAACTACTTTAAAACATTTATCCCTAAACTATACCTTGGTTATGGCTACTAAAGGCGATTTACTGGACCAAGAAACCAAACTAAACAAATCGGGTTTGGCATCTTACTTTCATCATATAGAAATTGTTTCTGACAAAACTGAAATTCAATATCAAAATCTGGTGAATCATTTAGACATTAAAGCCCATGANTTTTTGATGGTTGGTAATTCATTAAAATCGGATATTTTACCCGTGTTAAATATTGGGGCCTATGGTTTTCATGTACCCTATCATACAACCTGGGCTCATGAAGTGGTTAATGGCGACATAAATCATCCTAANTTTAAAGCTTTTAAAAAGGCTTCAGAGATATTAAAATTTTTGAATCTATAAGTTTCTATTTCACTCTTGATATAGAAAGTCCGTCTCTAATAGGAAGCACTACGGTTTCTACTCGAGNATCTTCATTGAGTAATTGGTTGTAGTGTAAAAGTGCTTTGGTATCTAAATCATCNGGTTTTAAAGGNTCTGTAACCTTCCCGCTCCACAATACATTATCGCTTAAGATGACACTGCCCGATTTTAATAAAGGCAGTATCAATTTAAAATAATTGGAATAGTTTTGCTTATCAGCGTCAATAAAAACCAAGTCGAAATCTATTTTTAAAGCAGGAATTATATCCATAGCATTTCCGGTATATTGAACAATTTGTGAACCAAACTGAGAGCGGTTAAAATACTTGCGTTGAAAATCATTTAATTCTTCATTGATATCAATGGTATGAAGGAGGCCTCCTTCTTGCATGCCTTCAGCAAGACATAAAGCCGAATAACCNGTATAAGTTCCAATCTCTAATATATTTNTAGGCCTGATNANTTTGGAGATCATACTTAANATTCTACCTTGATAATGNCCAGTCAACATTCTGGGCTGCAATATTTTCTGCCAAGTTTCCCTGCTGAGATCTTGTAATAATTGAGGTTCATCTTGTGAGTGTTGCTCTACATAAGCCTCTATTTTTTTTGGTAAAAAATGCATATAAATAAAAGTGTCCGATTAAATGTTTAATAATTTATAAGGGGAAACAATAAATAAGAATGTGTTATTGAAAATTANTTCGTGGATCGCAATTTATTTAAGAATGCGTTGCATTAATTTTTGCTTTGCACGATCGTCATCACCGCATAACCATTGTATCACATTATCATTCCAAATTTCATCGTATTCATGGGCTTTAATAATATTTTGCTCCTTGGCCAGGTCAAGAATTTTTCCTGGATATGAGGACTGAGAAGAGCTTTCCATTTCTCCCAAAGGATAGGGATCGTCTAAACCCATTATAACTTGCTTAGCACCTTGATTTTTAACCAAGAGTTGTAAAGAGCCTGTATCATGTACTAAGGTATCGAAGAAAATATTTTTATGTCCCACGGCTTTTCTAGGGTGCTGTTTGCCTTCAAAAAGATCAGGCCGACCATCAAATCCTTGGATGCGTCTTCCCAGATTGATTTGAGCCAATTGTCCACCGTGTGCAAAACATACACGCATATTCGGATACTTATCTTGAAAGCCATTTAATGTAAAAAAATGATAGGCATCTGCACATTGCGCCAACATCCAAATAAGGTGAAAACGCCATGAGGTATTATTTAATAAAATAAATTTCTCACCGTCATAGGGATGTATTTCAACAGCCAAATTAAACTTGCTTGCCAGTTCAAAAATAGGTTCATTTTCTTCGTCAAAAATATTTCGCCACGTACCAATAGTATCCATATAATGGGTAGGCAAACAAAGCAGTTGCATGCCCAACTCTTCAACACAACGCTCAATTTCCCAAAGCGCACCTTTTATATAACCGGGATGTACAACAAAACCACAGGTAAATTTTGAAGGGTGATCATGCTGTACTTTTGCATTAAAATCGTTTTGAAAGCGAAGGGCTTTTTTCATCTCCTCCAACCTTAAGCCATTGCCATACAATTGCGATAGGTTTAACACCACGGCATGGTCAATATTATAATGATCCATCCACTCCAATTTTTCTTCCAGAAAAAAACTAGAATCCGTTACCGGACGCCTCCAGTTTTTCTGGAGCATAAACTTACGATCTTCATCCACCCAAAAAATACCCCTATCTTTCATGAAGGCTGGAATATCTTCAGGATAAGGAAGCAAATGGGAATGACCGTTTATGCGCAGTTTTTTCTTCAAAATCAAAAAGGAGGATTTATAAGCTATAAAGTTACAGAAAATTTAGCTTATCGCTTTATACTAAAGCGACTTTGTACGGCCTCCATCAACAGGTAAGTTAATACCATTGATATAAGCCGCAGCATCACTCGCTAAAAAAACAATGGCATTGGCAATTTCCTCAGGTTTGGCAAAGCGTTTTGCAGGANTGGTGTTTTGCATGNCTTGTTCCATAGTATCAATAGAATTTCCTGTTTTTTCGGCTTTATTTTTTATGATTTCTGAAAGACGTTGGGTGGCGGTAGCACCCGGNANTACATTGTTTACCGNAATACCGTATTGCCCAAGCTCATTGGCCAAGGTNTTTGACCAACTGGCCACAGCNCCTCTTATGGTATTGGAAACCCCCAAACCATCCAGGGGTTGTTTTACCGAGGTAGAAATAATATTAATAATGCGACCATAGCCCATGGCTTTCATTTTGGGTACAACAGCNTGTGCTAAAAGATGGTTGCATTTTAGGTGTTGGGTAAAGGCTTTTTCAAACTCTTCAACATCTGCTGCAAATACAGGNCCTCCAGCCGGACCACCGGTATTGTTTATTAGAATATGAAAGCCTCCATGAGAAGCAATATACGTTTTAACCTTTTCTGAAAGTAACTCGGGTTTTTGAAAGTCTGCTATAATATAACGATGTTTTTGAGTCTGTTTAACTGGCAATTCATTAAGTACCAATTTAAGTTTATCTTCGTTCCTAGCCACTAGCGTGACCGTCACGCCAAGTTNTGCNAGTGCNATAGCCGTAGCTTCNCCTATACCTTGCGTACTCCCGCATACCAAAGCCGTTTNATCTTGTAAATTTAAATTCATCAGTTTTCGTATTTAATACAAATATTTTTAGGTTCNGTAAAAAAACGCAAGGCTTCAAANCCGCCTTCACGTCCTACCCCACTATCTTTTATACCACCNAANGGGGTTCTTAAATCNCGATTAAGCCAGGTGTTAACCCATACTATTCCGGCTTCTAGGGCATTGCTCAANCGCATGGTTCTGTCTAAATTATTAGTCCAAAGTGTAGCCGATAAGCCGTAGCGTACGCCGTTAGCCAATTGTAAGGCCTCTTGTTCGGTATCAAAAGGCATGATAGTCACTACCGGACCAAAAATTTCTTCTTGATTTAAACGGCAATCATTACTTTCTATTTCAATAACGGTAGGCTCTAAATAATAGCCCTTTTCATAGTCCTTAACCTTTACTTGATTTCCGCCACACAACAACTTCCCACCTTCGGTATCTATAAGATTTATATAAGACACTACTTTTTCTAAATGCGATTTAGAAACTAAAGCTCCTAAATTTACNGCATCAGAACTAGGATGNCCCACCACAAGCTTTTTTACACGTTTTACAAAATCATCCTTAAACCTATCATATAGCGAACGTTCTACAAAAATACGGGAGCCACAGAGGCAAATTTGCCCTTGGTTGGCAAATGATGATTTTAAGGTGACGGCCATCATTTTTTCATAATTGCAATCATCAAAAATAAGGTTGGGATTCTTACCTCCTAATTCNAGNGATAATTTTTTAAAGAGAGGTGCTGCAATTTTTGCNATATGCGCNCCAGTTGTGGTTCCTCCTGTAAAAGATATGGCNTTTATTTCGGGATGCTCTACAATGGCTTCACCTGTAGTATGACCGTAACCGTGTACAATATTGAGCACGCCTTTTGGAAGTCCTGCATCATTGCAAATTTCAGCAAGCAGATAGGCGGTATAAGGTGTTATTTCACTGGGTTTTGCTATAACACAATTTCCTGCAGCCAATGCAGGGGCNATTTTCCAGCTAAAAAGGTATAGGGGTAAATTCCAAGGTGAGATGCACCCAACTACACCTATGGGTTTTCGTAAAGTAAAATTAATGGCATTCAAGCCCACACTATCGTGAGACTCGCTTGCAAACTGCGTAATGGCATGGGCATAAAATCTAAAATTACTTGAGGCTCTGGGAATATCTACAGCAGTAGCTAATGACAAAGGTTTACCATTGTCTTTAGATTCGGCTTTTGCCAGAGCAGGTAATTGTTCTTCGATTAAATCTGCTATTTTTAATAAGATGGCCGAACGTTTGTCTAGAGGTGTTAATGACCAAGAGGGAAATGCAGCTTGAGCGGCGTTTACGGCATCTTGTACATCGGCTGCATTCGAATTTGGAATGCTTGAATATACATGACCATCAGAAGGATTATAATTGTCTATCCAATCATTAGANTGAGGACTTGTAAATTCGCCATTGATGTAATTTAATATTTTTTCCATCTAAATTTATGNTTTTCCAGACACCATCATTNTGTCTTTACGATTTTTTATAGGCCATNGCTTTTATTTCGATCAACAAATTCGGGTGAGGNAATTGATGTACGGCTACCGTAGTGCGAGCAGGTCCAGACGTATTAAAATATTCGGCATAAACTTCATTATAACCTCCAAAATCATTAATGTTTACCAAAAAAGTGGTGATATCTACAAGATCGTCAAGGGTGGCATTTTCAGTAGCCAAATAATNTTTTATGTTTTCTATAACGGCTCTGGTTTGTTCTTTTATATCGAGACGCATGGTGCCCATAACATCTATTTGATGCGCTCCGGCAATACTATTATCGGGTAAACGTGAACTCGTTCCAGATACAAATATAAAATCGCCCACACGTTTTACATGAGGGTAGGCGCCTCTTGGGGTGGCTTTTCCTTTAACTAACTTACCTTTCATATTTTTTGTTTTATTTTCTTCTAAATTATTTTAGATTATTAAGACCTGTTAGGTTTTAAAAACCTAACAGGTCTTTTTTCTTAAAAATATATCCTCTATAAATAATTCATTTTTGTTAACAAATTTATAAATTTTTAGCAATACTGTCTTCGTGTAAAATTTCATTGGTTGCATGCAAAATAAGAACCAGTTTTTCTTTCAAGCTCATATCGTCCAATAATTTTCGCTCAGAAATTAAATTTAATATCGCCNTGTCTTGGGCTCTACCCCTTTTCATGGCTTCTGAATATGTTATCCTTTCATTAAATGTTACCAAGGCATATTTTGAAAAATAGGTTTCGGGGAATGCTTTTTCTAATTCCAATTCTATTTTACGCTTTTGGATAAATAAGGGACTCATCACATGATCNCGCATTTCATGATAGTTATCTATAGCAAGATCTGCTATNGCNTCGGTATCTTTTTTTCGGGNGCTNTCGTAGGTTTTAAAAATGGTTTCCCAATCGCCCTGATGTTTTTCTAAAATACTATCAAAAACCACGACATCCTCAAACGAAGCGTTCATACCTTGCCCGTAAAAGGGTACAATGGCATGTGCAGCATCACCCATAAGTAAGGTTTTTCCTTTATAATGCCAAGGAGAACACTTTACGGTTCCTAAAATTCCTGTAGGATTATTAAAGAATTCATCTGCAATATTAGGTATGATCTTTAGGGCATCAGGAAATTGGCTTTTAAAAAATTTTTCTACACTTTCAGGGCTGGTTAAATTGTTAAAATTATAGGTACCCTCTTCATACGAAAGAAATAAAGTTACCGTAAAACTTCCGTCCATATTAGGCAAAGCAATAAGCATATAGTCCCCTCTTGGCCAGATGTGTAAGGCATTTTTAAAAATGCGATGGCTGCCATTTTCCAAAGCGGGAATTTCCAATTCTTTATAACCGTGTTTTAGAAAATTTTGGGAATGACTAAACAGAAAGTTCTCTTCAAAAACATAACTTTTTCGCAATACTGAACCTGCGCCATCTGTTCCAATTATTACATCGGGATTTAAAGTGATGTTTTGCTTAGTTTTATAGCAATAAAAATGAGCTTTTAAATTATCAATATCAACGCCAGTACACTTTTTATTAAACTGAATGTCAACTTGATTATGATTTTCGGCCTCGGTTAATAACAACGCATTGAGATCTCCTCTTGATATTGAATTTATATATTCCTGTTTTCGTCCACTGTAATCCGAAGAAAAGGTATCGCCCCTTTTATCGTGAATCATTCTCCCGTGCATGGGTATGCAAATAGAGAGTACTTTTTCCTGAAGTCCTACCAATTTTATGCCTTTTAGGCCTCGGTCTGAAAATGCCAGATTTATTGAACGACCAGAGTTAATATCGGTGGTACGAAGATCGGGGCGCTTTTCCATGAGCTGAACCTTATAACCTCGTTGTGCTAAGCGCAAAGCCAAAAGGCTACCGCATAAACCAGCTCCAATTATTAGTATCTGCTCTTTATTTGTCATTAAAGGAATTCAATATAAAACCTTCTAAATCAATCTTTTAAAATTATTTTTAAACGTTCCACAAAATGAAATACATCCTCAAAAGAATTGTATATCGGCGCAGGAGCAATGCGGATAACGCCAGGATGACGCCAATCACAAATAACACCTGCTTCTGTGAGTTTATCGTGTACAGTTCTGTTGGCATTCTTCACCAAAACAGAAAGTTGGCAACCTCTTTCATCGGGATTTTGAGGCGTGATAATGCGAATTTTATCTTCACCTAATTCTCGTAATAAAAGTTCGGTATAAGCCGTTAATTTTACAGCTTTCTTTCTGAGATTATCCATTCCTGCGGCGTCAAACAAATCTAAAGAAGCGCGTATGGGTGCCATAGATAAAATAGAGGGATTGCTCACTTGCCATCCTTCTGCCCCCGAAATGGCATCAAAATCATCTCGCATATTAAAACGCTTTTCTTTATTATGACCCCACCATCCTGTAAAACGTTTTAGCTCAGGGTTATTGGCATGACGTTCATGTACAAAACATCCGCCTAAACTGCCAGGGCCACCATTTAAATATTTATAGGTACACCAAACTGCAAAATCGGCACCAGAATCGTGTATATTTAATTGCAAATTTCCTGCGCCATGAGCCAAATCGAACCCTACTTTACAACCATGGCTATGGCCCAGTTGGGCTATTTTTTTTAAAGGATAAGCTTGTCCTGTATAATAATTGGAATTGCCAATCATGATCAAAGCGATTTCATCACCCTGGTCTTCTAAAATTTGTTCTAGATCTTCAAAACGGCATAGGTCTTCACCTTCAGGGGGTTGCCATAAAACCAGGCTTTCCTTTGGATCAAATCCGTGAAGTTTTAATTGTGATTCAACAGCATATTTGTCACTAGGAAAGGCATCACTTTCTATAACTGAGCCGGAAGAGTTACGCCAACTTTTACAGCTCGCCGAGTATGTGGGAGTTGATTATGATTCAGCCGTTGCCGATGGAAAAATCAT